>JAGQUL010000153.1 GCA_020438525.1 Thermoleophilia bacterium
TGGACCAACAATTGGGTGCCCGTCAGAGTGAAATCTCGCCGTACTTCGACCCATATGAAACGACCGGCGGTGGGAATCCATCGGAGAACTGTGGGCAGTGCAGCGCGGGGGACCCCGTCAATACGTACGACGGAATGTTCTACCTGAACCGCGACGATCTTGTCGTCCAGAGCCGCAGCCCGGAGTTCGGGTTCACTCGTTCGTATGCGATCGAACGCCGCGATGAAGCCACGAGCCTCGGGCTTGGTTGGCGCTCGTCGTTCGACATGCAATTGTTGGCTGGAGACGACGGGGCTACGCTCGCCGATTCGGACATCATTCGTGTGGTCCAGGAGAACGGGAGCGAGGTTCAATTCAAGCAGCAGCACGATGGTACGTACGAGGCTCACGACCGCGTCTTCGCCACGCTGGTCAAAGAGGCCGATGGTTCGTTCCGCTTCACTCGTCGGGCGCGGTTGACATTCGATTTCGACGTCGATGGCAAGCTCGGTGCCATTCGCGACCTGAACGGATATGAGACTGACGTTCAGCGAGATGGCGACGGGAGGATCGCCACGGTCACTGACGAAGCCGGTCAGACCATTGATTTCAGCTACGCACCCAGTGGCAATCTGCGATCGGTAACAGCCCCCGGCGGACGGGTCGTCGAGTTCGAACACGACGCGTACGGGCACCTCATAGCTGCTCGCGACCCTGAGCAGGAAGTCGAGCGGTACGGCTACGACGCCGCGGGTCGACTCGACTCGCGAACCGACAAGCGTGGCAAGGTGACATCCAACGAGTACGACAGCGTTGACAGGGTCATCAGTCAGACGGATCCCGATTTGCGGACGACGCACTTCAACTACCTGCCGGGCGGATCCCCGGACGCGACTATTACTGACGTGATCGATCCAGCCGGCATGACGACCCGATACCACTACGACCGAGCCCTGCTCGCCCAGGTCGAGCACGCGCAGGGTACCGTCGACGCATGGTCGGAGACGTATGCCCACGATGCAGAAACTATTGGCGTTACGTCCTACGTGGACGGGGTCGGAGAGGCTTGGTCATTCGCATACGACCAGCGCGGCAACCGCATCTTCGCGCGCGATCCAGAAGGCCGCACTCGTTCGTGGCGATACGACCAGAACTATAACCTCGTCTCGACAACAAACGGATTCGGTGCGACGTCAGAAATCGAGTACGACAGCCATGGAAATCCCACGCGGATCACGCGACCGCTCACGGCGAGTGGTCACGATGCGGTGACCCAGATCTTCTACGAAGACGGGGCACACCCGGGGGACGTCACCAAGGTCATTGATCCAACCGATCGAAGCATCACTATGACGTGGCACTCCAACGGCGCACTCGCCAGTTCCACGAACGATGCCGGCGAGAAAGTGACCTACGAAGTTGATTCGGGCGGCTGGATCGATCGCATCGTTTCGCCCCGCGGCAATGAAGCCGGGGCTGATCCTTCCGACTACTCGACATCAATCCGTCACGATGCACTCGGACGTGTCACCGAAGTCACCGATCCACTCGGCCGATCGACCTCGCACATCTTCGATGGTGAAGGCAACGTCACGAACACGTTCGACACGGGCCACAACGAGACGGCATTCGAGTACGACGACGCAGGGCAACTTCTCCACGTCTTGCTCCCCGACGGCGGCACCATCGACCGCACCTATAGCGAATTTGGTGCGGTCGAATCTGAGACCGACGGCGACGGAAAGGTCACGAGCTACGAATACGACCTGGCTCATCGGCTCGAGCGACGCACGGATCCCCTCATGCGGGAGACGAGCTATGCATACGACGGAACTGGACGCGTCGCATCGATGCTCGATGCTGCATCGCGGCTTACCACCTACGGCTATGACGAATCCGGGATGCTGACCAGCATCGAGTATTCCGACCCGGCCACGCCCGACGTGACCTACGCATACGATCGCAACGGAAATCGCGTGTCGATGACCGACGGCACCGGAACATCAACGTACGCATACGACCTTCAGGACCGTCTGGTAAGCGCGACGAACGGGCATGGCGACACGGTCGACTACGTGCTCGACGCGTCCGGACGCCTGACGTCGCTCGGGTACCCGGGAGCGAGTCGGCAGGTCAAGTATCAATACGATCCCAGCGGCCGTCTCCAGACGGCGACCGATTGGCTCGGGGGTTCGTATGACTTCGGATACGACGCGGATGGCAATCTCGACGCTGAGTCCTTCCCAAACGGTGTGGAAACTTCGACGACCTATGATGTCGCCGGCGACGCTACGCAGATCGATCACTCGTCCGCCGGTGGCTCGTTCGCCTCGTTCGCCTACGCCTACGATTCCGCTGGCCTCGTCCAGTCCTTGACCACGTCGGGACTACCGGCAGCAGGCCAATCCACCTATGCATACGACGAGATGCAGCGCCTCGGGTCTGCCGCCGGGCCGGTGGAGTCCGGATCTTTCGGTTTTGACCTGGCTGGGAACCTGACTGCACTCCCTGACGGCCCGGAACTCGACTACGACGACGCGCGACAGCTGCAGACCGCGACCCGGGACACCGCGCCGCAGGTAGCGTTCACCATCGACGACCTGGGGCAGCGAATTGCCGAGTCAGACGGAATCACGTCGACGACGTACGCGTACGATCAAGCAGGCCGGCTCACCGGACGCAACGCGAACGCCGGATATGCATATGACGGCGATGGGCTTCGCCAGAGCAAGACCGTCGACGGTACGACGAGCTTCATGGTGTGGAGCTCCGGTGAGGTGCCGATGCTCCTGTCTGACGGCGAGTTC
This sequence comes from Thermoleophilia bacterium, assembly GCA_020438525.1. The sequence goes on from JAGQUL010000153.1 coordinate 2,787, forward strand.
TCGTACGTCTATGGTCCCCAGGGCGCTCCGATCGCGGAGATCTCGTCCGGGGGCACGGCCCGCTATTTCCATACCGACCAGCTCGGCTCGGTGCGAGCAGTAACGGATGCCTCGGGCGCCGTCGATGCCACGGCGACCTACACCGCGTACGGCGTGGCGACCACGACCGGTGCCATGCCGCGCTTCGGCTACGCAGGCGAGTACACGGACGCGGAGTCGGGGCTCGTGTATCTGCGGGCTCGGTACTACGATCCGTCGACGGGGCAGTTCCTAACGCGGGACCCGATTGAGGACCTGACCGGCGATCCGTACGGCTATGCGGACGGCAACCCGATCATGAACACGGACCCGACAGGACTGTTCGGAATCCCCGGCATCGACACCGGGTACGAGTGGGATCCGAGCTGGTCCGGGCTTGGCAACGGCCTCTATGACACGGCCAGCGGCATCTCCAACATAGTCACGTTCGGAGCCACTGGTTCCTACCAGCGCACCGCGAGTGAGAACTGGGGCGGGCGCGCCGCAGATACCTGCTCGTTCTCCTACAAGGTTGGCGAGGGTGCAGGGTTCGCGGCGGGCCTTGTCACTGGGTCCTCGGAGGCCATGGCCGGACGGGAGTACTCATTTGGATTGAAGCGGTGGCGATTCGCTCCCTGGGGGAACAGGACCGGACACCCAACTGGACGGCTTCCGCACTACCATCGCAGCGTGCCCGATCCAGCGAACCCCGGAAACAGCCTGCCAGGACAGGGAATCGGACGACATCGTCCCTGGGATACCAAGAGCACTGATACCAGCTTCGGGGACCGCTTCTAATGGATGACCGCATCGAGACACCCATCATCGTCGTTGAGCGTGGCAGCTCGTACTTCGACCTCTACGCAGAGGAAGTGGACCTAGAAGGCGCGCTGGAGCACGTCGACATCGAGGCAGGCGAATACGAGCTTGTTTTGGATGCGGCGGGACGGCGACTTCGGGTAGAGCCGACAGGGCGAACCGGGGTATCCGTCGTTCTTGAGAATGCCGAACCGGACGACAAGCTCCTACGGCAGACGCTCACGAATCACCTTGCTTGGTTGGCGTCTAACGATAAAGCCATGAAGCGCCTCGATATGGATTTTACGACCGAGGATGTCGAGGGCATGTCCGCGCGAGAGCTGTTGGCTTTGGCGGAAGACATCAAGCTCCGTCCCCGTCCCGGCCTGCGGCAGCACCTTCGCTCGCTACTGCGACGTTAGGCGTGCAGGAGAGAACGTTCGCGGGCCGCAGGAGTGGAACGGGAATGGAACGGGAGATGCGGTTCCACCCGAAAGTGGAACGGGGCGGAAGTGGAACGGGAGATTTGATCGATGTCAACCCAGGTTCGTCTCAACATCACCTATGAACAGGACGGGCACGCGCTCTCGTTGCCGAACACCATCTCGGCGCTGATCGCTGCTCGCGACCTTGTGGCGATGGGGTTGCGGGAGTACAAGATCCCGGTCGACCAGGTAAGCGAGCGGGTCGAGCTTGAGCCGGGTTCGTTCGACATCGCCCTGGTGCTCGAAGCGATCCCGACGAGCGCGGTCGGTCTGTTCGCTATGGGTCCCGACGAGTGGACCAAGTCCCTGCGAGATGTTCGGTTGTTCGTGCTGGAGGCGGGCAAGTGGGCGAAGCTGGTCCAAGGCAAGGTGCTCGGCGAGCTGGAAGTGAAGCTCGAAGACGACGAGGCCATTGTCGAGACGGAGGGCAAGACCTCGCGGTTCCGCAAGCGTCACCTCGAAGTGTTCGCCAAAGGCAGGAAGGCTGACAAGCTGCTCGACAGGCTGCTCAACCCCGTGAACGAGGGCGAGGCGTTCACGCTCAAGCTCGACGCTCACGAGGACGGCACCGTGAAGCTGGACAGCACTGCCGCAGAGACGCTGCACGAGCGTGTCGCGCCGAAACCGCTGCTCGAAGCGGAGCCCGTGGGCGAGACGGACAAGGTCGTCGAGGAGACGCTTCGGCTTCGCAGTGCGACGTTCGACCCTGACCTCACCTGGCGTGTGGCGTCGGATGTCGCAGAGTTCGGGGCGAAGGTCGCGGATCAGGATTTCCTCGACCGCGTGCAACGCGGCGAGGTCACGTTCCGAGCAGGTGACGAGCTGGACGTCGACATGCGCGTCCGCACCTGGACCGAGGACGGGTCGAGCAAGACGCGCTTCGAGCGCACGATCACGAAGGTCCGGGACCACCGGAACGTGCCGCCTGCGGGCGAGCACGTCGACCGCATTGTGTGACGGCTCGCTCGTTCAGCCGAAGTAGTGCTCATTCCACTCGGCGGCTCCCGCGTTGGCGAGGATCGTGCCGGCCTGTCGTAGTAGGTGCGCTCCCAGGTCAGTCCATTCCGTGTAGGTGGTGAACCAGTCGAATGTGTCAGCGATGAGGCGTCGGCGTCGCGGTGCGTCGTCGCTCTGGGAGAGGTCGACGAGCAGGTCGAGCATCGGGCTGGTGGCTGCGGCGCGGATGTCGCCGTGGACGATCACGCTACGTTGGCGAAGGCCGCCGCGACGTGGGCGTGGGCATCGTGGGCTCCGATGCTCGACAGGTAGCGGACGGTCGTGAGCGGTGAGCTGTGCCCGAGCTGTACTTGGATCGCGGCTACCGGCACGCCGCGGTGGTGCAAGTAGCTGGCGTGGGCATGGCGGAGGCCGTGTGCGTGGATGCGCTTGCCGAGGTCAAGCTTGGTGGCGAGGCGGGCGAGCACGGCGCGGACGTACCCGGTGTGGAGCACCGCGCCGCGGTTGGTCGCGGCGTGGGTGCAGAAGATCGGGGCCGTGCGGGCCTCTGTGACGCGCTCTGCGCGCACGGCGAGCCACGAGGCGAGGTCTGGTACCCCTGGGGCCGCGAGGGTCACGATGCGCTGCTTGCCGCCCTTGCCGTACCGCACGTTAAGGGTGGCGGCATCAGCCGTAATCACGTGGCGACATCGCCGGAATGCGCACCTATCCCCCCTCGTCCGTTCGCAGCCGGCACGTCGCGGGGGGGGCTAAGGGCACCGGCAATGGCGGCGAGTGTCATGCCGCTGGTGGGAGGAAGAACGTGCCTTGGACTCGCACCCACCTTGAATTGCAGAAATGTCAAGGTGCTGTGAGGAGTCCGAACGGGAGGTTCTTGATGGTTGCATGTGGCTGCTCCTCGGGCGCAGGGTCCGGCATTCCGCTCACGCATGCCGAGACGATCCAACTGTGGCTCGTGATGCTCGCGTGCGTCGCGATTCCGATTCTTCTGCTCAATCTCCCCGCGCTGATCGGTCGGTACCGGTCGGCCAGGGCCGATTCGCATCGAGCGCCTGAAGGTAACTGGCTGATCGACTGGAGCGACGATCTGTGTGGCGTCGACTGCCCCGCGCCAGGTACGGCCCCGTCGATTCATGCCAGTGTCCGTGCGGCCAGCGAGCGTGCGCAGCCAGATCGGCTGCGTGACGCGATCGATCCCGATGATCTGGCGACGTTCCCTGTCGAGTGGACTCAGGAATTCGCGCCGTCACACCGCACCTTCGTTCGAGCATCATCACACTTCACCAATTTCTCATAACGTACTCAACATGTTGCAACAAACTGCCGATGTAGGGCTGGTGGAGGGAGGCGCCCCGTACCGGATACGGGGGTGTCGGTCGGTGTGGCTGGCGACGTTTCCCCTGCGTGGAAGCAACTTCACCTGTGCCTATCGACATCTTTGCATCAGCGCGCTCGACCGCGCTCATCGGGCTGGTCGCCGCGTCGTTCTCGACACCTGTCGTGGTGAAGAGCGACGCCTTCGACCAGGCCGCGTCCAAGCTCCGCGGGGGGAAGGCTGCGAGCGCGCAGCAGGCCGAGCCGGCGGAGGTGCTGCTTGCGGGCGGCATCGCATACGAGCTTCCCGCGGACTGGGACCGCCTCGGGGCGAGCGCCGCCACCGGCGATGACTCGGAGGCGAGCTCGCGCGAGGTCGCGTCGATCGTGAGCGCGGTCTGCCCCGGCGGATCCGCCGGCGGCGACTGCAAGGGCGGCACCCGCCTGACCTTCCTCACCTACTCGGGTCGGGATGGTCACGAGCTGCCGAACCTCGCCGAGTTCGAGGCGCAGCTCGACGCGCGCTTCGACGCGTCGTACAAGGGATTCACCAAGGGCGAGGCGCGCATGCGACCGGGCGCCGACGGCACCCGCTACCTCGACTACGCCTTCTCGTGGACCGAGCACGGCACCACGCGCCACCAGCGCGTCGCGGCCTACCGCAGCGACGGCGGCGCCGGCGTGGTGATCGTCGGCACGGGCCGCGAGCTCGACGCCCATGCCAAGGACATCGACGCGTTCCTCGCCAGCGCGCACGAGCCGCTGCCCGACGAGGGCTGAAGGCCTGCGGCTACAGCGCGAGATCCGCGTACAGGTCGTCGAGCTCGTCGCCCGAGCTCGCGGGCGGCTCCGATGCAACCGGCTCCGGGTAGGCGGCCGGGTCGGGCTGCGCGGGCTCCGGCAGGCGCATGAGCCAGGGGCGATCCTCGCGGTAGCGCTGCACGCGGCGGGCGGCCTGCTCGGCACGGGCGTCGTGCCCGAAGAACGCCACGGTCGCGCGGCGCCACGAGCCGGTCTGCTCGTGCAGCCAGTTGAGCAGGTTGCCGGCGTAGCGCACGTTCGCCCGGGCATCGCTCATCGCGCCCGGGAACGCGTCAGGGTGCCAGTGGTCGCTCAGCTGCATGCAGCCCCAGCGGGTACCCTGCTGCTCCGGCGTGGCGAGCGTTCGGCCCGACGGCTCGAACTGTCGCCACCCGCTCGCATACCAGCAGATCGCGCGCAGCAGGTCCGGCGGCACCGCGCACAGCTCCGCCTCCTCGGCGAGCAGGCGGTCGTAGCGCTGCAGGCTCTCGTCGCTCGAGTCGGCGGCATCGGCCGCACGATCGGCATGGTCGTGAAAGCGCCGCAACAGCGGCGAGCTGGCCGCCGCATGGCGGATCGGATCGGCAAGCCGTACGCGGCGCAGCCGTGGTCGAGGCATGCTCGTCATCGAAATGCGCGCTCCCAGGGTTCCTCGTAGGGCAGGGGGTCCGAGTACGGCGATGGCGCGAACGCAGGCCGCATGTGCCGGAACCGGATTCCGCGAGGCTCGGGGCGGGGGCGTCGGCGACGACGCTGCGGGGCGCGGCCGCCACCACCGGTGACGATCAGCGAGGGGTCGTCGAGGGTTTCCTCGGCCTCCTGCGCCGTGATGCCCTGCGTGACGGGCACCGATGCGCGGTGGTCGATGAACTGCCCCCGATGCTCCTTCAGGTAGTCGAGGAAGCTCATGTCCTCGTGCTCCTTCGGTCGCGCATGCCACGGCGGTGTGGTCGACGACGGGTGTCGGCCGCCGAAAGGCACGCTCGGATGCTTCACCCAGAACATCGAGGATCGGAAGCGGCCAGTTGCAGGCCCTGGCGGCCTGCGTGGTGGCCGCAATTCGGTGAAACGCCTGCGCAGCGCTGGCGGGATGCCTCGCACGCGCGCGCGAGAAAAGAAACCACGGGTCAGCCGGTCGGCCCGGGGTGACGGGGTGGGACGCGGGTCGTAGCCGGTCGTCGTCGCCCCGTGGGAGTGTGGGGCTAGAGGGTGAAGCGGTCCAGGAG
>JAGQUL010000154.1:0-1587 GCA_020438525.1 Thermoleophilia bacterium
TGCCGCGGGCGGCGAGCGCGTCGTCACCGATCAGCAGCACTGCAGCCTTGTCGTTGGCGGCGAGCACCTCGGCCGGGTCCTGCTCGAGCAGGTGCAGCTCGGGGCGGAATCCGCGCAGGCGCGTGAGCAGCTGGTAGAGCACCACGCTCGTTGCGGTCTGCGGGGTCACCCACACGTCGGTGACGTCCTCGAACGCGACGTTCGAGATCGCGAAGATCGAGCCGACGGTGCCCTCGGCGCTGATGCAGGTGGACGGCAGCAGCACGAGCTCGTCGGCGTGGCGCGCGTACTCGATGCTCGACATGCAGGCCACGTCCACGTCGCCGGCGATGATCGAGCGGTTGATGTCGGTCGGCACGCCCGACGCCGCAGGCTCGATCCCGAGCGCCCAGTGCATCGGGTACATGTTGAGGAAGTCGATCCGCCCGATCCGCAGCTCGCGCACGACGAGCTCGCGGTCCGCGTCGGAACCGGCGGTGGGGGCAACGGTGGTGTCACGCATCAGGCAGGCGCTCCTGCTTCGGTGTGGACGACGGGGCCGGGCGCGCCGTGCGGAACCTGCTTGTCCCAGCGACGCAGCTCGTTGTAGACGGTGTCGCGCTCGACGGGGATCCGGCCCGCGCCGCGGATCAGGTCGACCAGCTTGTCCTGCTGTGTCTCCTGCTGCGTCTTGGCGCCGGCCATGTGCACGATCCGCTCGACCATCACGGTGCCGTCCACATCGTTTGCACCGAAGTGCAGCGCGACCTGTGCGAGCTCCGGGCTGATCATGATCCAGTACGCCTTGACGTTCGGGATGTTGTCGAGCATCAGGCGCGACACCGCGACCATCCGCAGGTCGTCGCTGCCCGACGTGAACGCCCACCCTCGGCGCGCGAACACGGTGTTCTCCGGGTGGAACGCGAGCGGGATGAAGCACTGGAACGCGCCCACCTCGCCGGTGCGGTTGATCTCGGGCAGCTCGCCGGTTTCGCGCCAGCGCGCCTGAGCAGCGAGGCTCTCGTCCTGCAGCTCGCGCAGGCGCACGAGGTGATCGATGCGCTCCTCGAGCGTCTCGACGTGGCCGTACAGCATCGTGCAGTTGGTCTTGAAGCCCACCTCGTGCGCGCGTCGGTGCACCTCAAGCCACTCCTCGGCGGTGTCCTTGCCGCGGCAGACCAGGTCGCGCACGCGCTGGCTGAACACCTCGGCGCCGCCGCCGGGCATCGAGCCCAGTCCGGCGTCGGCCAAGTCCTGCAGCACCTGCGTGTCGCTCAGCCCGCCGCCGAGCCTGCCGAGGTGGCGGATCTCGGACGCGGTCCACATCTTCAGGTGGATGTGCGGCACCGCCTCGTGCATCTTGCGCACGAGCTCGATGTACCACTCGTAGGTGATGTCGGGGTGCTCGCCGCCCACCACGTGGATCTCGGTCACGCCCAGCTCGCTCGCCTCGAGCGCCTGCTGCACCATCTCGTCGTGGCTGAACGCGTACGCGCCGTCCATCGTCTCCTGGGTGCGGCTGAACGCGCAGAAGCGGCACTTGATCCGGCAGATGTTCGTGTGGTTGATGTGCCGGTTGTGGTTGAAGAACACCTCGTCGCCGTGCAG
>JAGQUL010000154.1:1740-6039 GCA_020438525.1 Thermoleophilia bacterium
CGGTCGGCGGATGCAGTCTCCATGCCCGGATCCTACGTGCTCCCGCGTGCGCCCGCGCGGCCTGCACGCGCGTACGCGACGCGGAAACTAGGATGCTCACATGACTGAAGCAGCGCTGCCCCCCTGCCCCGAGTGCTCCGGCACCTACGCCTACGAGTCCGGCGACCTGCTCGCCTGCCCCGAGTGCGGGCACGAGTGGAACCCCGCCGAGCAGGCGGCCGCCGACGCGCCGCGCGTGGTGCGCGACTCCGTCGGCAACGTGCTGAGCGACGGCGACACCGTCACGGTGGTGAAGGACCTCAAGGTCGGCGGCTCGGCGATCAAGATCGGCACCAAGGTGGCCAACATCCGCCTGATCGAGGACGGCGTGGGCGACCACGACATCGACTGCAAGGTCCCCGGCTTCGGCCCGATGCAGCTCAAGTCGAGCGTGGTGAAGAAGGCCTGAGCGTCGCTCGCGGCTGCGATCAGCAGCCCGATGAGAGCTGGTGGTCGGAGTCCCAAGGCTCTCCCTTGAAGGTCCACGTGAACGGCTTCGTCCAGCTGCCGGGTGTGTTGTCGGCGTTCTTGAAGCGATGCGTGATCGTGCCCTTGGCCGTGAGCTTGAGCTGCGCGCAGCCGTGGCCGTTCGCATCGGGCTCGAGCGTTCCCCTCGCCACGCCCTTGGCCGCGTAGTTGAGGGGGTTGACGAAGCTCGCCGAGGGGTTCAGGAGCTTGCCGGTCATCGTCCACTCGACCGTGCCCTGAATCGTGCGCCGCCCCTCGGATGCGGGCCCCGCTTCGAGCTGCATGCGCCAGTAGTCGCTGGTCTGGGTGGTGATGCCTCCGCCGTCGTCGGTACTGACCTCCTGCGAGGAGGCTGCCGACACCTCGTCCTTGCCTGTATCGAGGATCGCCGGCGTTGCCTGGACCAAGCCAAAGCCGTGGTACGGAGGTGCTTCGCCAGTCGCCGAGGTGATTCGATATCGCTGGATCGATCCCGTTACAGGCGGCCCGAACTCGATCGTCATCGAGTGATCCACCGGTGCACGCGACGTGTCCTTGTCTGCCTGCTTCGCCCGTTCTTTCGCGGCGATCGAGGCGGTCTCCTCCTCGCTGGACTTTCGACCGTCGTCCAAGGGTCCGCACTGGCATCCGGGCAGGATCGCGCCGAGCAGCAGCAGCGCGACAAGCAGAGTGGCTCGAGATCGGTCCATGCACGTACGTTAGGGCGGGTGATGGCCTGCTCGGCTCCGGGGGATTTCCGCTCTCGTTGCGGAATCCCCGCGATCCTCGTTCGGCGGGCCGGCGCGATCGAATCTGGGCCCGCACCAGCTCTGAACCAGAGCCGTGGTTCCGGTCAGCGCCCTGCCCGGCAGTTCCTGATCGCCGTCGAGTGGCGGCTCGAAGTCCGGTGCCGGAACTACCGCTGAGCGGCGTCGAATCGTGGGGCTGTCGATGGTGCCATGTTGCGACGAATCCCGGTGATCCTCCCCCCGACGAGTGGGCACGCGCGGTGTTCGAGGACCCCGAGTTCGAGCAGTCGCGACACGATGCCGGGCTCCAGTCACAGGTGCTGTGCCTGCAGCAGACACCGATGGGTTCGTTCGTGATCGTCTACGCCGAGGGCGAGAGCCTGCAGCGGGCCGTGGAAACGTTCGCAGGGAGCGATCGCGACGTCGATCGTCGCTGGTTCGACGGCATCGAGCGATTCACGGGCATGCGCATCTCTGGCTACGATTCACTGCCACGGATCGAGCCGGTCATCGACGCAGAGGCATTCGCGCATTCCCACACCTGATCGCTCGATCATGCGCGTCAGGCGAACGACGCCAGGTCGACCGTCGGCACGTCGTCGAGCGCCAGGATGGATCGATCGGCAGTGACCAGTTCCAGGTCCTCCGCCTCGAGCACCATCGCGACGAGCACGGAGTCGAACGAGCCGATGGCGCTCCTGGCGTCGTACTCGTCCGCCGCACGGAGAATTGTCGACTCGTCGACCACTGCCAGCGGCGACAACAACGCTGCGAATCGCTTCGTCCACGTCGCCGCGTCGCTCCTTGAACGTCGACGCGACCGGACGTGCATGAACTCCTGGAGCACTTCCGGGGTGGTCGTCGCACGTACGGTTCCGTTCCTGATCCGCCGGACCAGTTCAAGCGCCGGTGGCTTGAGCGCGTGCTCGTCATCACCAGCCGCGTAGGCGAGCACCGTCGTGTCAATCAGCAATGCCACGATCATAGGCCTCATCGAGCTCGCGTCGAAGGTCGCGAGGGTCCTCCGGTACAGGCATCGGGTCGAGTTCGGCGTGCTCGAGGATCCAATCCGCAGCTTCCCTGCGTCGTCGTTCCGACTCCGGCAGCATCGCATCGATGAGCGATCGGATGACCGCCGCCACCGACTCGTTGCGCTCCCGAGCGGCCTCCTCGAGCCGCGCGTAGCGCGCCTCGTCCATCAGGATCTGGACTCGTCGCTCCAACATGCTCATATCGTAGCATGCTCATATATGAGCATATGAGGAATCGGCGTGTATCCACGGGTTGGAGGGTCACGCGAGTGCCCAGCCGCTAGGATCCACGCATGCCCAAGGCTGCCGACGTCCAGAACATGTTCAACCGCATCTCGCGGCGCTACGACCTGATGAACCGCGTGATGACGCTCGGCATCGACAAGCGCTGGCGACGCGCCGCGATCCGCGCCGCAAAGGTCGACCCGTCCACCCGCGCGCTCGACGTGTGCTGCGGCACCGGCGACATCACGTTCCTGCTCGCCGAGGCAGGCGCGGAGCAGGTGATCGGCCTCGACTTCTCCGAGGGCATGCTCGAGCAGGCCGGGCGACGACAGGCCGGCTACCGCGACCAGGCCGCCGCCGATCGCATCCAGTTCCTGCAGGGCGACGCGCTCGCACTGCCGTTCGACGACGACAGCTTCGACGTGATCACCGTCAGCTTCGGCGTGCGCAACGTCGAGGACCTCGCGCTCGCGTTCCGCGAGTTCGCGCGCGTCGGCCGTCCCGGCGCGCGGATCGTGTGCCTGGAGATCACGCGCCCCAAGTCGCGCATCGCGAACTTCTTCTACGACATCTGGTTCGACCGGATCGTGCCGCTGATGGGCGCGATCATCTCCCGCGACCGCGCCGCCTACACCTACCTTCCGGAGTCGACCAAGGCGTTTCCGCGCCCGCCGCAGCTGGCTGAGGTGATCCGCGCTGCGGGCATCCGCGAGGTCAGCTGGAAGCGCTACGGCGCGGGCATCGTGGCGCTGCATCGCGGCGAGCTGCCGATCGAGCCCGTGCAGGAGACGACGACCGCCGCATCGACCGGCACCGAGCGTGCCGCTGGTGCTGCCGACACGGTCGAGGCATGACGAGCGGCACGGTCCTGGATCCGGCCGTGACCGAGGGCTTCCTCGGCGACGTGGACCGTCACATGTTCGAGCTCGTGAACGCCCGCGACGGCGAGGTAGCAGCCGCGGCCGCACGACCGATCGCTGCCGGCGGCAAGCGGCTGCGCCCGCTGCTCGTTCGCGCGGCTCGACCGCTCGCGCTCGACTCCGACCGCGACGCTGCGATGGCCTTCGACACGTGCTCGATCCGCGCTGCGGCGGCCGTCGAGCTGATCCACACCGCAAGCCTCGTGCACGACGACCTGCTCGACGGCGCGAGCCTTCGGCGCGGCGAGCCGACCGTGGGCGCCCTCGACGGACGCGACGTGGCGATCGCCGCGGGCGACCTGCTCTTCAGCCTCGCGTTCGACACGCTCGTGCAGTGCCGCTCGGTGATCGATGATGCCGTCGTTCGCCGCGCCGCCCGCGTGCTCGCCCGCGCCTCGCGATCGCTCGCCGAGGGCGAGGCGCTGCAGGCGCGCCAGCTGCGCGACCCGCACCTCGCCGAGAGCGCGTACGTCAATCGCTGCGAGCTCAAGACCGGCGTGCTGTTCGAGGCAGCGCTGCAGCTTGGCGCGATCCTCGGTGGCGCCGAGCTCGACGACGTCGACACGCTCGGCCGGTTCGGCCGCACCGTGGGGCTCGCGTTCCAGGTGGCCGACGACATCCTCGACTGCGGCGCACCCGACGTGGAGGCCGTGCTCGGCAAGCGCCCTGGCGCCGACCTGCGCGACGGCACGATCACCCTACCGATGCTCCGCGCCGTGCAGGACGACACGTCCTTGGCCGGCGCGCTCGCCGAGCCGGTGCCCGACGACCAGGTCGAGCCGCTGCTCGCGCGCATCCGCGCAACCGGCGCGCTCGACAGCGCTCGTGGCTACGCCCACATGCTCCGCGCCGACGCCGACGCGCTCCTCGAATCGCTGGGCGATCGCT
>JAGQUL010000154.1:6059-6319 GCA_020438525.1 Thermoleophilia bacterium
GCGTGTCGGCGGCGAGCGTCGATCGGATCAGCTGACTCGTTGGTGCAGGTGATTTGCCCGTCAAGGACATAATGTCGCTCGGGGGCGAGGCTCCTGAGGACGCATGGCAGCGGCTTCCCGACGCGAGCGATTGGGATGGTTCCGACCACTTTGGGACTGCCGTCTTGCGGGTGGACGTGGACCATCCGACGCGATCCAGTCCCAGCTTGGACACGGACGGCAGACCGTCACCGACCAGCATTACCTGCGCAACCGCTGCA
>JAGQUL010000155.1 GCA_020438525.1 Thermoleophilia bacterium
GGACCGAATGGGCGGGGTCCCGACAGTAATTAGAAGCGAACATTCCGTCAGACTCGATGCACGGTACTTATCGCACAACCGTCGAGGTGCAATTCACACGCCCCACGTTGACCAGAAAGGCCACGCAAGAGCGTGCGATCAGGTCGCGCGAAGCCAGCGATCACGTGTCATGGGGCGATCCCGACCGGACACGGACGTTCAGGCGGGCACCGCTCAGGCGGGCGCGAACTGCACGCGCATCCCGGCGATGCGGGGCGCGACGAAGTCGGCGAGCTGCTCGGCGCGGTCGGCGCTCGAGACGGTGAAGCGCAGGATCGTCGCGGGGTCGCCGGGCACGGCGGCACCGTCGAACATCCAGTCGATCACGCCCGGCATGGCGCTCACCGCGTTGATCTGGAACTGCGTCTGCCGGTAGAAGTCGAGCGCTCCGGACCCGTCGTCGCCGCGCTCGCGAACGTCGAGGTGAGCGCCTTCGACATCACCGTCGGTGATCGCCTTGAGCAGCGTGGTCCAGCCAGGTCCGAGCGTCCAGACCTGGATGTCGTCGGGTCGCGAGCTGCGCCAGCCGCTCATGTTGATGCCGGGGATCGAGCGGAGCGTCTTGGCCCAGCGCGCGTAGCGCACGAATCCGCTGCGCACCTCCTCCGGCGCCCCGACCGAGGGGACGACGGTCTGGTCGTCGGCCGGCAGCATCGCGGCGGCTCGTGCGAGCTCGAGGGCGTCGCGGGACGAGCGACGCGGCGCCTGCGGCAGCAGCTCTGGCACGCCCGGCCGCGGCAGTGCGTGCGGAGTGGTGGTGATCGTGGCCAACTGCATCGTCGTCCTCCCAGCGTTCGCGTGCGCGTGCGCGCTCCGTGCAGCGACCATGGCAGGGCGAGCGTCGCGCTGCCGGCGAAACCGGAGCCGATGTTCGATTTCGGACGCGCCCGACGCAGGCCAGCGGGCGATCGCGTCGAACCGGCGGTGGATGACTGCTTCCCACGCTCCGACACGACCCCCTGCGCCAGCACCAGGCTGGCGGATCGCCGCGTTCGTGCTGCTCGCGGCCACGGTCGCACAGCTCGCAGCCGGCGCGGTGCTCGACCTCGACCAGTTCGCCGGCAAGGCGTTCGGAACGCGCCTCGTCGCGTATCCCGCGATGATGCTCGCACTGCCGGTCGGGTGGTGGCTCGTGGCGCGGATTCGCGACATCGAATCGCCGGTGCCGTGGGACGCGACGACCCTCGTGATGTGGGGCTTCCTCGTCGACGTGACCGGCAACACGCTCGACCTGTACGACTCGATCGAGTGGTGGGACGACGCCAACCACTACGCCAACTGGGTGACACTCAGCCTGGGAGTCGGGATCTGCCTCGTCCGGGGGCGTGGCGCGAACGCGCCTCGCTGGCTGCTGGCGATCGCGACCGCCGGCGCAGGTGCGCTGCTCGCGATAGGCTGGGAGCTCGGCGAGTGGTACACGTTCATCCGCCACGGCACCGAGCTCGACACCGCCTATCAGGACACCCTTGGCGACGAGGCGCTCGGCTCGCTCGGCGCGATCACCGCCGCGCTCGTGCTTATGTGGCTGCTCGCGCGGCGAGCGCGCGTGGCCGCGCACGCGAGCTAGGGCGACGCCCCGCGATGCGGTCAGCGCACGTCGAGCACGTCGACGTCGTATCTGGCGATCTGCACGTCAGCGGTGACGATCGTTGCGCGAAGCGCCTGCGCCTGGGCGACGAGCATTCGATCGAACGGATCCTTGTGGTGCATCGGCAGCGTCGCGACACGGAGCACGTGGTCGAGCTCGATCGGCTGCACGACGAGCTGCTGTCGTGCGAGGTGCAACGGAAGGTACTCGCCGGGCGGCGCAGGTAACGTCAGGCGCCCGATCCCGTACTTGATCGAGATCTCCCAGATCGATCCGATCGACAACCTCACGTCGGCCCGCTGGTCCGCAAGCATCTCGCGGGTTTCGCGCGCGAGCCGTTCCGGATCTGCCACCAGCCAGAGCCAGGTGTGCGTGTCGAGCAGGAACGTCACGCGCCGAACAACTCGAGCAGCTCGTCGTCGAGCGGGTCGTCGAAGTCGTCGGGAACGACAAACTCACCGATTCCGGTTCCCCACTCCCGCGGCTTCGACGGCCGATTCGGCGGGATCAGCCGCGCCACGACCTCACCGCTCCGTGTGATCGCGATCTCCTCACCGGCCTCGACGCGCTTGAGCAGCTTCGAGAGGTGGGTCTTGGCTTCATGTACGCCGACCTGCTCCATGCCCACACAGTAGACTAAGTCGCGAACTAAGTCCACCTACACCACCCCGCTCGCGCGGAGCTGGCCGAGCAGGCCGCCGACGGTGGCGAGGAGCATCAGGTACATGATGCCGGGCACCACGAGCAGCACGAGCGCGAGCTGCATGCGGGGCGCAGCGGTCTGGGCGACCGCGCGCAGCTGCTCGCGACGGGTGGCGCGGGCGTCGCGCAGGAGCTGCTCGAGCACGGCCACGGCGGGCGCGCCGAGCTCGGCGCTCGTGCAGATCGCATGGAGCCAGCCGTCGAGCTGCGGGGATGCTGCCACCTCCGGGACCGCATCGTAGGCGCTCGCGATCGTGCGGCCGAGCCCGACGCGGTGTACTGCGGGAGCGAGCGCGGATCGAAGCGGCTCGTCGCACGACGCTGGCGCGAGCGTTGCGACCTCGTGCGCCGTCGCGCCGGCCGCGAGCAGCGCGATC
>JAGQUL010000156.1:0-304 GCA_020438525.1 Thermoleophilia bacterium
TCGGTCCGATGACCCGCGACGTGGAGGACGCGGCCACGCTCCTCGACGTGATCGCCAAGCCGGATCCTCGCGACACCACGAGCGTGGGTCCGCGCGAGCCGGTTCGGCTGGACAAGTCGGAGCGGCTCGACGGAGTGCGACTGGGCCTGCCCAGGCAGTTCATGGCCGAGGGCATCGACCCGGACGTGAAGGCCGTGGTCGAGGAGAACCTGCGCAAGGCGATCGAGCTCGGCGCTGCGGTGGTCGACGTGGACCTGCCCCACGCCGAGTACGCGCTCGCCGCCTACTACCTGATCGCCCCCGC
>JAGQUL010000156.1:453-8771 GCA_020438525.1 Thermoleophilia bacterium
ACTACGACGCCTACTACGGTCAGGCACAGAAGGTCCGTACGCTGATCGCACAGGACTTCGCGAAGGTGTTCGAGCACTGCGACCTGGTCGTGGGACCCACCTCGCCCACCGTTGCGTTCGGCATCGGCGAGCGCATGGACGACCCGCTCGCGATGTACGCGTCCGACCTGTGCACGATCCCGGTCAACCTCGCGGCTCTGCCCGGCATCTCGATCCCGTCCGGACTCGCGAGCGGCCTGCCGGTCGGGTTCCAGCTGATCGGTCCGGCGTTCAGCGAGAACAAGCTGCTGTCGGCCGCGTGGACGCTGGAGCAGGCGTTCGAGTTCGACACCGTCCCGGCGCGCCTGCGCGCCGCACATGCGTAAGGAAGCGAGTCACCCGATGACACTCCAGGCAGAGATGACCGAGACGCTGATGGACAAGTGGGAGCCCGTGATCGGGCTCGAGATCCACCTCCAGCTCAGCACGAAGACCAAGATGTTCTGCCGCTGCCGGCTCGAGTTCGGCGCCGAGCCGAACACGCACGTGTGCCCCGTGTGCCTCGCGCACCCAGGCGTGCTGCCGGTTCCCAACCGCAAGGCGGTCGACTACGCGATCATGATCGGCCTCGCGCTCAACTGCGAGATCGCCGATCGCACCACCTTCAGCCGCAAGAACTACTTCTACGCCGACAGCCCCAAGGCGTACCAGATCAGCCAGTACGAGGACCCGATCTGCGGCGAGGGACACCTCGACGTGCCGGACGGACAGGGCGGCAGCTTCCGGGTCGGCATCACGCGCGCGCACATGGAGGAGGACGCGGCCAAGCTCGTCCACGCCGGCTCGAGCGGCCGGATCGCCGACAGCTCGCACTCGTTCGTCGACTTCAACCGCGTCGGCACGCCGCTCGTGGAGGTCGTGACCGAGCCCGACATCCGCACGCCGGAGCAGGCCAAGCAGTTCCTGCAGCTGCTCAAGACGACGATCGAGACGATCGGCGTGAGCGACTGCAACATGGAGGAGGGCTCGCTGCGCTGCGACGCGAACATCAGCGTGCGGCCCCGCGGCAGCGAGGAGTTCGGCACCAAGACCGAGCTCAAGAACATGAACTCGTTCCGCTTCATCGAGCGCGGCATCCACGCCGAGCTCGCGCGCCAGATCGACCTGCTCGAGCGTGGCGAGAGCGTCGAGCAGGCCACCATGCACTTCGATCCGAACACCGGATCGATCCGCCAGCTCCGGAGCAAGGAGGCGGCGCACGACTACCGCTACTTCCCGGAGCCCGACCTGGTGCCGATCGAGGTCGCGCCCGAGCACGTCGAGCGCGTGCGCGGCGACATGGTCGAGCTGCCGCTTGCGCGCATGAAGCGCTTCGAGCAGCAGTACGGCCTGTCGGCATACGACTCCGAGGTGCTCAATGCCACCAAGGAGACCGCAGACTTCTACGAGGACGCGGTCGGTGCCGCCTCCGACGCCGACGCGAAGCTCGTCGCCAACTGGACCATGGGCGAGCTGGCCGCGCTGCAGAAGGACGGCAAGGACGTCGAGCCGACCCAGCTCGCCGCGCTCGTCGACCTGGTCGCGAAGAAGACGATCAGCGGCGCGGTGGCCAAGGAGCTGCTCGTGCGGATCGCCGACGAGGGCATCGACCCGACCGAGGTCGTCGAGGCCGAGGGCCTGGCGCAGGTCAGCGACTCCGGCGCGCTGCTCGAGATCATCACCAGGATCCTCGACGACAACCCCAGGCAGGTCGAGCAGTACAAGGGCGGCAAGGAGACCCTCGTGGGCTTCTTCGTCGGCCAGGTGATGAAGGCCATGCAGGGCAAGGCCGACCCCGCTGCAGCCAAGGACCTGATCACCGAGGAGCTCGGCCGGCGCTGAGCCCGAATCGCCGTTGCGTGAATTGACACTGTCGTTTTGGTGCTCGCACGGGTAACGTGTGCGCATGACGTTCATGCACCCACGCAAGACCCACCTCTTCACGCCCGGCCCCACGCCGGTTCCCGATGCCGTGCTCCGGGAGCTCAGCGCGCCGATCATCCACCACCGCACGCCGCAGTGGCAGGAGTCGTTCGGCGAGGTCCTGGAAGGCCTCAAGCGCGTGTTCGGTACCGAACACGACGTCGCGACGTTCGGCGCGTCGGGCTCCGGCGCCATGGAAAGCGCCGTGGCGAACCTGGTCCGTCCTGGCGACGAGGTCGTCGTCGCCACCCACGGGCGGTTCGGGATGCGCTGGGCACAGATGGCCGAGCGCTACGGCGCGACCGTCCGGATCAACGAGACGGAGCGCGGGCGTCGCCCCGACCCGCACGAGGTCGGATCGTTCGTCGCGCGTCACCCCGACGCGAAGGTGGTGTTCTGCACGCACTCGGAGACGAGCACCGGTGCCGTGAGCGACGCGCAGGCGGTCGCCTCGTCGATCAAGGCGCAGGCGGGCGACGACGCGATGCTCGTGCTCGACGCGATCAGCTCGCTCGGTGCCGCGCCGGTGAAGGCCGACGAGTGGGGCTGGGACTGCGTGGTGGCGGGGTCGCAGAAGGCGCTCATGGTGCCGCCGGGGCTCGCGTTTGCCTCGATCTCCCCGCGCGCGCTCGAGCACGCACGGGAGACATCCGACGGTCGCTGGTACTTCGACTGGGCCAAGACCGTCGATGCGCACCGCAAGTCCCCGGCGTCGACGCCGGTCACGCCGGCGCTCACGATCGTGCTCGGGCTGAAGGTCGCGCTCGAGCTGATCTTCGACGAGGGCCTCGACAACGTGTACGCCCGCCACGTGCGGCTCGGTCGGGCGACGCGCGCCGCGGTGCACGCGCTGGGCTTCGAGCTGTTCAGCCCCGACGACGACAGCTCCGTCGCGCTCACGGCCGTGAAGGTGCCCGAGGGCGTCGACGGCACGAAGATCCCGTCCAAGCTCAAGGAGTACGGCGTGACGATCGCCGGCGGGCAGGACGACCTCAAGGGACAGATCTTCCGGCTCGGCCACTGCGGCTGGGTCAACGAGCTCGACGTGGTACTGATGATCGCCGCGCTTGAGCGCGGGCTCACCGAGCTCGGCATGGACATCGAGCCGGGAGCCGGCGTTGCGGCCGCGCAGCGCAGCTTCCTGGCGCAGGGCGTGGAGGTTCCCGCATGACGACGACGACCACCACCGCGCCAGGCGCCGAGGCCGCGGCGACCGAGGCCGGCGAGCGCCCACGGGTACTGATCGCGGAGAAGATCGCGCAGGCCGGCATCGACTCGATCGCCGAGCAGTGCGACGTGGAGGTCGCCGACGGCTGGGACCTCGACACGCTCACCAGCCGGATCGGCGAGTTCGACGCGATCGTGATCCGCAGCGCGACGAAGATGACGCCGGAGCTGATCGAGGCCGGCACCAACCTTCGCGTGATCGGCCGGGCCGGAGTCGGCGTCGACAACGTCGACCTCGACGCGGCATCGACGCGCGGCATCGTGGTGGTGAACGCACCCACGAGCAACGTGCTGAGCGTCGCCGAGCACACGCTCGGGATCCTGCTCGCGCTCGCCCGCAACGTGACTCGCGGCGATTCGACGCTGCGCCAGGGCGAGTGGCAGCGCTCGAAGCTCAAGGGCGTCGAGCTCGCCGGGCGCACGCTCGTGCTGCTCGGTGCGGGTCGCATCGGCCAGCTCGTCGCGGCCCGGGCTCGCGCATTCGGCATGCGCGTGGTGGGCTACGACCCGTTCCTTCCTGCGGAACGATTCGTGCGCATCGACGTCGAGCGGGCCGAGACGATCGAGGAGGCGCTCGGCCAGGCCGACGTGATCAGCCTGCACATGCCGCTCACGCCCGACACGCGCGGGATGGTCGACGACGCCCTGCTCGCCTCGGTGAAGCCGGGCGCGCTGCTGGTGAACACGGCGCGTGGTGCGCTGTGCGACCTCGACGCGCTGCAGCGTGCGCTCGATGCCGGCACGCTCGGTGGCGCTGCGCTCGACGTGTTCCCCGAGGAGCCGCCGCCCGCGCACCCGCTCTTCGAGCGCAGCGACGTGGTGCTGACTCCGCATCTGGCGGCATCGACGGTCGAGGCGCAGGATCGCGCCGGCACGCAGGTGGCAGACCAGGTCGTGGCAGCGCTGTGCGGTGGCGTGGTGACGAGCGCCGTGAACGTTCCGGCGATCGGGCCGGAGGAGCTCGAGGTGCTGCAGCCGTGGATGCCGCTGGCGTCGCGTCTCGCGCGCCTTGCAGACCAGCTCGTGGCGGGGCCGCCCAGCTCGCTGCACGTCAACAGCCGCGGTGAGCTCGCCTCGTTCGGCACGCGCATGCTCGTGACCGGTGCGCTCGTGGGCCTGCTCGCGGGATCGACCGACGAGCCCGTGAACGCGGTGAACGCGGTGCATGTCGCAGAGCGTCGCGGGCTGGACGTGACCGAGGCTGCGGAAGATGCGGCGACCACCTACCGCAGCGTGCTGAGCGTGCGAGTGGGCGGCAACGACCGGATCGCAAAGGCGTCCGGCACGCTGATCGGGGGACCCGGTCCGGCCGCACGTCCGTGGCTGACGCGGCTCGTCGGGTTCGACCTCGACATCGAGCTCACGAGGCACATGGCGTTCTTCCGATACCGCGACGTGCCCGGCGTGATCGGTCACGTCGGCACCGCGTTCGGCGATGCGGGGATCAACATCGCGAACATGAGCGTCGCTCGCCGTGACGGGCTGGCGCTCATGGCCGTGAGCTTCGACGAGGCGCCGCCCCAGCGGGCGATCGATCGGATCGCGGCAGCGGTGGAGTGCGAGATCGCACACGCCGTCGACCTCGGATGACGGGCACGATGCGCGAATCGTGGCCGCACGCGGCCTGCGTGCCCGCAACCGTGCGAACTGCTGCATCGCGATGACCGATACGCTGGGCGTGACGATGATTCCCCGACGAACCGTCCCGCTCTCGGACCAGGACGATCGGACCCGTGTTCCGGTCGTGCCGCTCACGCGTACCTTCGCGAACGGTCGCGAGCTGGAGCTGGTCGACGAGGTGCTTCGCTCGGGACGCCTGCACGACGGCCCGATGCTGCGGCGATTCGAGGAGCGGATCGCGCACGTCACCGGATCGGCCCACACCGTCGCCACGAGCAGCCCCGTCACGGCACTGCAGCTCGTGGCCGCGACGTCCGGCTGGGGCATCGGCGACGAGGTCGCGACGTCCCCGTTCGGCGCGATCGGCCCCTCGACGATCGCACGCGTGCTCGGAGTGACCCCGGCGATCGTCGACATCGACCCGGTGACACTCGGAACCGACGTCAACGCGCTCGCCGCAGCGATCGGCTCGCGAACCCGCGGCGTGATCGCCGTCGACGCGTTCGGCTGGCCGACCTCGCCCGAGTTGCTCGGCACGATCGCTCGCGACCACGACGTGGTGCTCGTGCAGGACGTGGGCGGTGCGCTCGGCGCGCGAAGCGCTGCACCGATCACGCTGATCTCGCTCGATGCGCGATCCCAGGTCGGGGTCGGATCCGGCGCGGTGCTGTGTACGGACGACGCGGCGCTCGCACAGGCATGGCGCGAGCTCGCCGCGAGCGCAAGCATCGACTGCCGTCTCGGAGACGTGGCTGCGGCGATCGGTCTGGCACAGCTCGAACGGCTTCCGCGGACGATCGCGATGTACGAGCTGGTCGCCGACGACTACGTGCGGCTGCTCGAGCGAGTTCCCGGCGTGGAGGTTCCGCCCGTGCGCAGCGGCGATCTCGCGCGCTCGTGGTCGCGATTCTGGATCCTGCTCGACGACTCCGAGGCGCGCGATCGAGTCGCGCGGCAGCTCTCGAGCTCGGGCGTGGAGACCGAGATGCCCGACCCGGTCGAGCATGGCGGTGCATCGATCGCGACCGCCACAGGCGTTGCCGCGCGTGCGCTGGCGCTGCCATGCTGGCCGCAGCTGTCGCCCCAGCAGCAGGAGCGGATCGTCGCGACGATCCACGACGCGATCGAGCAGTGATCGAACCGGCACGCGATCGCCGCGGTCGCCTGGACGCGGAGCAGCACCCGGAGATCGTCGCACGGGAGCTGCTGGGCTGGACGATTGCATGCCGCGGAACCGCGGCAGTGCTGACCGAGCTGGAGGCGTACCACCAGGACGAGCCGGCGGCGCACTCGTTCGGCGGGCGACCCACCGAGCGCACGAAGGGGCTGTTCGGACCGCCCGGAACTGCCTACGTGTACGTCTCGTACGGCATCCACCGGTGCGCCAACCTCGTGACCGGGCCCGACGGAAGCGGCGAGGCCGTGCTGCTGCGATCGGCGATGCCGGTCGCCGGAGCGGCGAGCATCCGCAGCCGTCGAGCGGCCGGGCGCGGCATCGAGCCATCGACGCTGCGTGCTCGAGACCTGCTCACCGGACCGGGCCGACTCGCGCAGGGGCTCGACATCCGACTGCAGGACACCGGTCGACCGATCCTGCGCGCAGGTACGTTCGAGCTCGACGAGGCGCTGGAAGCGGCCACCGACGGGCCGATCGTGTGCTGCTCCCCTGCAGCCGCGGCAGCCGTGGGATTCGACGTTCCGGTCGACCCGTCGGACGTGCTCGTCGGCCCACGGATCGGAATCACGAAGGCAGTCGAACTGCCGTGGCGATTCGGGATTCGTGAAGCCCACGTATCCAAGCCGTTTCCGCGCCACGACGGGCTTGGCGGATCGTAGCGTTCGTCGTACGATCGAGGCATGGAGGTCGGGGTCCAGGCAACAGGTACCCCTGCGGCGACGCAGGGGATCACCACCGGTGGTGGGCCGCCGCCTGCACCTGACCAGCAGTACGACGGCATCATGCAGCAGCTGGTCGACGCGCTGCTTCAGATGGTTGCCGACATGCAGTCGAAGCAGCCAGCGGCGGCGCAGGCCGCGACCGGCCCGGCGACGCTCGCCGGGGGACCGCTCGCCTACCAGTCGATGCCCGCCGAAGCCGGCACCCAGGCCACGCAGTCCGCTGGCGCCGTCGGGCAGCCGCCCGCCGGCAGCACGTTCCGGATCGCGTCGTTCAACTTCCTCGGCTCGTCGCACACTGCTGCCGGCGGAAACAAGCCCGGGTACCGCTCTGGTGCGCAGCGAGCCAAGGACGCGGTCGAGTACCTCGACCGCAACGGTGTGGACGTGGCCGGATTCCAGGAGTTCCAGGGCAGCCAGCAGCAGGCGTTCAGGAAGCTCAAGCCCGGCTGGAAGATGGTCGTGCAGCAGGACAACGCGATCGCGTGGAACGACGAGAAGTTCAAGCTCGTGAAGCAGCAGTCGGTCACGATCCCCTACTTCGAGGGCAACCCACGGAAGATGCCGGTCGTGCAGCTCGAGGACCGCGCCACGGGCAAGCGGGTCTGGATGGTCGATGTCCACAACCCGGCGAGCACGAAGGACCACCCGGGCAACGAGGCAAGCCGCGACAAGGCGACGAAGATCGAGCAGCAGCTGCTCGACAGGCTCCGTGCGACCGGTCTGCCGGTGCTCCTGGTCGGCGACTTCAACGAGGCCACCGAGGCGCGGAAGAAGTTCTCGTCGATGGATGGCTTCCACGCGTATGCACCGAGCCGGATGAAGACCGGCATCGACATGATCTTCGGCTCGAGCGACGTGGCATTCAGCGACGCGAAGATCGACCGCGCCACGCAGTCCTCGAAGACCAGCGACCATCCGATGGTGGTGGCCACCGCGACCCTCTGACGGTCAGTCCGAGAACGGGTGGTCGCCGACCACGAGCGTGATCGGATCGTCGCGGAACACGCGCTCGCCGGCCGCGGGCTGCTGACGCAGCACCACGCCGCCCTGCTCCGGGTCCGTCACGAGCTGATCCTCGACCTTCGGCGTGACCTCGAACGACTGTTCCTCGAGCAGCGCACGCGCCTCGTCGATCGTCAGGCCCACGAGCTCGGGGACGGGCCTGTCGCGCTCGACGCAGGTCGTCGTCGTCTCCCTGGGCTCCTTGCCCTTCACGAACTTCGCTGCGACCGACCCGGCGCACCACGGGCCGGCGAGCAGGCCGCTCTCGGCATCGATGTGGACCGTGACGTACTCCGGCTTCTCCAGCTCGAAGTCCTTCGCCGGCGAATCGCCGAGCGCGGCGGTCATGAAGCGGCTCCATGCTGCTGCCGGAAGGCTGCCTCCGGTCACCGGGCCGCCGCCGTTCTCGGTCTTCATCGACACGCCGGCGCTGACGTGACCGACCCACACCGCCGCAACGAGGTCGGGCGTGTAGCCGACGAACCATGCGTCCTTTTCGTCATTGGTCGTACCGGTCTTGCCGGCGACCGGCACGCCGAGCGCCTTGAGCTTGGTCGCGGTGCCGCGCTGTACCACGCCCTCCAGCATGGAGGTGATCTGGTAGGCGGTCATCGGGTCGAGCACCTGCT
>JAGQUL010000157.1 GCA_020438525.1 Thermoleophilia bacterium
TCCAACGCGGGCGGGAACGGGAACGGGAACGGGAACGGGAACGGGAACGGGAACGGGAACGGCAAACCCGCGAAGTGACGCTGCCGCCGACGTCCGCAGGATCCTTACAACGTTCGTACGCGCCACCCTTCAAGTCCAGAAGCGGTCACGCCGATAGCGATCGGGAGTGACGACAATCAAGTCGGCTCGTTCCATCCTGGCGGGGAGAACGACCAATGGACCTGCAGTTCCTGGCGGCGCTGGCTGCTGTGCTGGACCTTGCAGTGCTCGCGTGCGGATGCCTGGTAGCGGTGCTGCTGCTTCGGCGCACACGAGTGCCTGCGTGGGCAGCCGCAGCGGCAGCCATTCCGATGATCCGTGCTCTGGAAGGCACGATGGCGGCAGTGATCACCGTGCAGCCCGACGCGCACATTCCGGTCGCCGACCTGATCCTGGCGGGACTGGTCGCAGCATGCATGGCGTACGAGCTGGTGCGCGCACGTCGAACAGCTCGTCGCACCGCCCTCACCATTCGCGAGGTCACGCACCGGCCGAGCTCGGACGCGGACGATGATGCGATCGCCGCGTGACCCCCATCACGAGCGGGGCCAGGCGCTCACCGAGATCGCGCTGGCGCTGCCGATCCTGTGCATCCTGATGTTCGCCATCATCGAGTACGGCACGATGATCTGGCAGGACATGGAGCTCACGTCTGCCGCGCGCGACGGCGCGCGACGCGCCGTGGTCGCACGGGTCGAGCCCACACCCGCCGCATCGGTCGAACAGGCAGCACTCGACTCGCTCGATACGGTCGACGCCGACGACGTGCACGTGACCGTGCAGGGCGGCTGGACCCGCGGCGACGAAGTCACCGTCACCGTGACGAAGCACCACGACCTCGACGTCTTCGGATTCGTCGTCTGGAGCGGCGACCTGCGCGCGGTGTCGACGGTGGTGATCGGATGAGCGCCGCGCGACCCGCACCCGAGTCCGGGCAGGCGATGGTCGAGTTCGCGATGGGCGCACTCGCGCTGTTCGCGATCCTGTTCGCGCTGATGACGTTCGGATACACCTACGGCAAGCAGCTCGACCTGCAGGCGGCGAATCGCAGCGCCGCACGACGCGCCGCCGTCACGTGGGACAACGCCGAGGCCGACGTGCAGGCGCGACAGGTGCTCTACGACGAGCTGTCGCTCACCAGCGACGACGACGTCACGTTCTCGATCTCTCCGCCCCCGCCATGGGAGCACGGGCAGCGGATCACCGTACGCTCGCGAGCGCCCCACACGTTCTCCGTCCTGGGCTTCACTGCCTGGGAGGGCGACCTGAAGGCCACGACGAGGATCCGGGTGGAGTAGGCGATGGGTGCTTCCCGAACGCAACGCGAGCTGGGCCAGGCGCTCCCGCTCATCGTGCTGATGTTCGTCGTGCTGTGCGGCTTCGTCGGCCTGACCATCGACGTCGGCTTCGGGCTCCTGCAGAAGCGCCGCCTGCAGGCGGCAGTCGACCTCGGCGCCCTGTCCGGCGCACAGGCGCTTCCCGGGCACGAGGCAGGCGCCCAGGCCGAGGACTACACGCGCGAGAACTTCAGCCACACGTCCGACCAGACGGTCGACGTGACCGCCACCACGAGCTGCATGGTCGCGGGGTGCGCCGACGACGATCGCCTCACGCTCTCTGCACGCACGCAGACCCCGACCTTCTTCGTGAAGCTGTTCGGCATCGACGAGTGGACCGTCGCCGCACGAGGCGCGGCCTGCGGACCCTGCGATTCGAGCGTGGCCACGTTCGACGTGATGGTCGTGCTCGACCGCTCCGGGTCGATGTCGGGATCCGACATGGCCGACGCACGCGAAGGCATCAGGGAGCTGCTCGAGTACTTCGACCCCGACCGTGATCGCGTCGGACTGACCGTGCTCGAGTCCGCGGACTCGAAGGCGCCGTACTTCCACGGCTCCGGATCCGCGCCGTGCGAGGCCGACGGGTCGAGCTACAACGCCACCAGCTATCCATCGGGCTACCAGGTGTACGGCGGATCGAACGGCGCGTTCATGGACGGCACTCCCGGCAACCACGACGACTGGGTGCTGATCGACCTCGCCTCCGGCAACGACTTCAAGAACCCCGACGGCACCCTCAACGAGAGCTCGGACTTCCTGAACACGCTCGACTGCGTTCAGGACGGCGGCTCCACCCCGATCGGTCCGGCAGTGCAGGAGGCGACGAACGAGCTGGACGTCAACGGCCGCCCGGACGCGGTCAAGGTGATCGTGTACCTGGGCGACGGCGGTGCAAGCTCGATGCCGTACGAGCGCGAGTGTCGGCATCGCTCGAGCAGCCACTCCTCGTGGAGCAGCTGGGCACCCTGCCAGTCCACCGACACGGGCGGAAGCAACAAGCAGATGCGGATCAACGCCGCGCAGAGCTGGTACTCGTGGTCCGCCGGCAACCAGAACCGTCCATGCGCAGATGCGATCGCGCAGTCACAGCGCGCGGCGAACCTGGGGATCGACGTGTACACGATCGGCTACGGCGTGAGCAACAACTACTGTCGCATCGGCACCACCGGCGGGCCGTACGAATCCCCGTCGATCCGCGAGCGCGACACCATCGAGCAGATGGCGTCCGACCCGGACCTGTACTTCGACCAGCCCGGTCGTGGCGACATCACCGCGGTGTTCGGACAGATCGGCCGCGAGATCACCGCAGGAGGCACTCGACTGGTGGAGTAGCGCACGCGCGCTCGCACCCGGGTGAACACCGTGTCGCAGCAGATCGCCGTCATCAGCGTGCTCGTGGCGTGGACGTGTGTCGCGTTCGCGATGCTGCAGCTCTGGACCGCCGGGCACCGGCGGGCGATCCTCGGACCCGCCGTCGTGCTCCTCGTGGGGATCGTCGTCGCCTACCGGCACGGCCACGGCACCGGACTGGAGTGGCTGCGCAGCGAACGTCTTCGATCCGATGCCTACGCGCTCGCGCTCCTGGTGGCGACGCTCGCCACCGCGGCGGGGTGGGCCTGCTCGGGGAGCGCGCGACGATCCGCATGGTCGCCGATCGCAGCCACGGTCGCCGCATTCTCGTCCGTGGTTGGTGGCGCCGCGTCGCTGGCGCTGGGACGGTCGAGCGGCTACTGGGACTTCTGCGCGGTGATCGTCGGCGGCGGTGTGCTGGCGCTGGTTGCCGGCGCGACCGCAGCTCGACGAGGCACGACACCCGACGTACGGATCGTGTGGGCCACCGCTGCCGTGATCGGCGTCGTGTCGTCGCTCGCCGGAGGCATGCTGCTTGCTGCGTGGCGATCGCTGGAGTGACAGGATGCACGCATGGCCGACCGCCGTGACATCTACGGTCGCCGCGCGACGAGCAGCAGCCGCGGCAAGACGATCCAGCGGATCCTCGACCACCAGCACGCAGCCGGGATGATTCCGGGTACCGAGGGCGTGCTCGACGATCGCCCCGACGGCTCGATCGCAGCAGTGATCATGGCGTTCCACGCCGCGTGGGTCGAGCCGAAGCAGGTCACGACCCGCCGAGCCTATGAGCGGTCGCTCGCGTTCTTCGCTCGCGACCTTGCCGCGAACGGGCCCGATCCCACACGGCCGGTGACCGAGCTGGACCGGGAGCGGATCGTGGCGCACCTCGACTGGCGGATCGCTGCCGGCATGCACGATCCCGGCGAGCTGCAGCGCGCCGCACTGCACCTCACCCGGCTGTGCGAGTGGGCGAACGAGCAGCTCGACGCGAACATCGACGTCGACCGCGCGTGGATGCGCGAGCGCGCCGCCGATCGCATCGCCCTGGCTCCTCCTCCGTTCCACGTGGCGTCGAGCGCCGAGCAGCTGCGCGACACCAGCAACGATGCGGCCACGCTCGGCGACTCCGAATCCTGAACCTTCCCCCGGCCAATCGATGGCCGCTTTGCAACGCGCCCGAAACCGGGGCTCGACACACCGGTGTGGAGGCCGCGCGTCAGGACAGGCGTGCGACCGTGTGGAACGGGTCGTGACGGCGACCCGCGAGACGTGGGCAGGTGCACGTGGCAGACGGTCACGTAATGGAGGCTGCGGCGCAGGGCGCCGACGGCATGCGCGACGAGCGAGGCGCGGCACGACGCGTGCTGGCGTTCCTGGTCGAGCGGTTCCCACCCGTCCCCCAGCTCGTGCTCATGGCCGTGCTGTTCGTCGCCGCCACCCTGATGGGCGGCGTGATGCTCGCACCCGCGATCGGTGGATCGCTCGGCGACATCGATCCGGCCAAGGCGCTCGCCGGGTTCGTGGGATCGCTGCTCTTCATCGTTCGGCTGCGCCTGTACGACGACGTCAAGGATGCCGACACGGACCGCATCGAGAACCCGACGCGTCCGATCCCCCGCGGCCTCGTCACCGTTCGCGAGCTCGACGTGGCCGCCGCGGTCGTGCTCGTCGTCGAGGGCGCGCTGATCGCGTCGGTCGGCTCGCTCACCTTCTGGACCTGGGCGATCGCAGCTGCCTGGAGCGTGCTGATGCGCGTGGAGTTCTTCGTGCCCGAGTGGCTGGATCGACACGTCGCGAGCTTCGCGATCAGCCACATGGCGGTGATGGGCCTCATCTACGGGTCGCTGCTCGCGATCGGCATCGAGGCGCGCGGTGGCGAGGCGACGCTCGGCGAGCTGCTCGGCTCGCCGGTCGTGCTCGGGCTGATGCTCGCATCGATGAGCATCGGCATCGGCTTCGAGTGGGGCCGCAAGTTCGAGCGCTACTTCGCCACCCACGGCGAGCGTGCCTGGACCTGGTGGCTGCTCTGGCCCTCGCTCGGCGCGATCGGCTTCACGTTCATCGTCCGCCACGACTACCCGATCTGGGCCGTCACCGCGATGGCCGTGGTCACCCTCGCGACGATCATCGCCCACGCGCTCGTGATGGGTCAGCGAGACAGGCCCGCACCGGGGTCACCCCGGGCCGCCCATGGTGCTGCCCCGACCGGCCCGCTGCGCGAGGCGGTCGAGGCCGTTCCGGGTGCATCGGGGCTGTTGCTGTACCTCGTGCTCGCGGTCGCCGGAATCGTGGAGCTGGTCTCGTGAGCGGCCGTCGAGACACCCGCCTCGACGTGGCCGCGCTCGAGCGCCGGATCGGCGGCAAGGGCGCCAAGCTCGCGCGCATGCAGCAGCTCGGCTGCAACGTGCCGGCCTGGTTCGCGATCGAGGCGGGCGAGTTCCGGCGTGCGATGCAGCATCAGGACGTGCGCGACGCGATCGACGCGGCCGGCGCGATGGTCGACGACGAGCAGTACGAGCAGGCCGCGCAGACCGTGCGCGACGCGGTGCTCGCCCTGCCGCTTCCGGAGGACCTGCGCACGGCGGTGGTGGCGCAGTGGCGGGACGAGCTCGCCGGCTCGGTCGTCGCCGTTCGCTCGAGCGCGATCGGCGAGGACGGCACCGACCACTCCTTCGCCGGCCAGTTCGAGAGCGTCCTGGGCGTGGAGACCGAGCAGCAGCTCGTCGACGCCGTGCGCCAGTGCTGGGCGAGCGCCTGGACCGGGCGCGCCGTGGCCTACCGCGCGCGCCACGACATGGCGCCGCTCGAGGTCGAGATGGGCCTCGTCGTGCAGCGACTCGTCGATGCCGACGTGGCCGGCGTGATGTTCACCGGCGACCCGATCAGCGGCGATCCGCTCACCACCGTGGTGAGCGCCACGTTCGGACTGGGCGAGGCGCTCGTGAGCGGGATCGCCAACGCCGACACCTACCGCCTCGATCGTCGCCACGACGTGATCGACGCGGAGGTGGCCGACAAGGACGTGATGATCGTCCGCGCTGCAGACGGCCTGACCGAGGAGCGCGAGGTTCCTGCCGCACGTCGCGGCGAGCGCGCGCTCACCGACGCGCAGGTGCGCGAGCTCACGGCGCTCGGCGAGCAGCTCGAGGCCGGCGACGACGGGCGCGCACAGGACGTGGAGTGGGCGATCTGCGGCGGCGTGCTGCACGTGCTGCAGACCCGGCCGGTCACCACGAAGCTGCGCCCGCGCGGAATCCGGCGCACGTGGGACAACTCCAACATCGTCGAGAGCTACTCGGGCGTGGTGAGCCCGCTCACCTTCTCGTTCGCCCGCGAGGCCTACACGGCCGTGTACTTCCAGGCGCTCAAGCTGCTGCGCCTGCCCGACTCCGAGATGGACCAGGCGAAGGTCGTGGTGCGGCAGATGCTCGGCTACGTCGACGGTCGCGTCTTCTACAACCTGGCCAGCTGGTACTACCTGCTCAGCGTCATGCCCGACTACGAGAAGAACGCTGCCGCGATGGAGCAGATGATGGGTGTGCGCGCTCCGCTGGACCGTCGCGTCGCTCCGCCGGCGAACGCCTCGCGCAAGCTGCGCCTGTACGCCGCGATGGGGTGGCAGCTGCTGCGCATCGACCGCTCGGTGGAGGAGTTCCGCGCGAACGTGCGACGGGTGCTCGTGAAGTACGACATGGACTTCGCGTCGATGGACGCCGACCAGCTCGTCGACGCATACGACCAGCTGCGCACCGAGCTGCTCTCGAACTGGCAGACGCCGATCGTCGGCGACACGCGCGTGATGATCATGTTCGATCGCCTGCGCAAGACGATCCGCAAGGTCGGGCTCGACGACGAGGGCACGCTCCACAACGACCTGATGTGCGGCCAGGGCGAGGTCGAGAGCGCCGAGCCCACGTACCACCTCGTTCGGGTGGCGGAACGGATCCGCGCCGACGAGGCGATGCGCGCGATCGTGCTCGACACGCCCGACGACGAGCTGCGCGACGCGATCCGCGACCGCGGCGGCGAGCTCGGCGCGTGGATCGACGCGCAGCTCGAGGACTACCTCGCCCGCTTCGGCGACCGCTGCGCCAACGAGCTCAAGCTCGAGACGCCGACGCTGCGCGAGAATCCCGCGTTCCTGTTCAGCGTGCTGCGCAACTTCGTGCGCCAGGAGGACCTCACCGAGGCCGGCATGAAGGCCCACGAGGCGAAGATCGCTGCCGATGCCATGTCGACCGTCGAGGAGCGGTTCGCCGCGAGCCGCTCGCCGCTCACGCCACTGCGCCGGCGAAGCTTCGCGTTCGCGCTGCGCCACGCACGGGCCGCGGTGCGCGACCGCGAGGCAATGCGCTTCGAGCGCACCCGCGTGTTCGGGCTCGCGCGACGGATCTTCGCCGCGCTCGGCGAGCGGCTGCACGAGGCCGGGCTGATCGATGCGCCGCGCGACGTGTTCTTCCTCGAGGTCGAGGAGGTGATCGGCACGGTGCAGGGCACCACCACGATCACCGACCTGCGAGGGCTGGTTGCGCTGCGCAAGGCCCAGCACGAGCGGTGGGAGGCCGAGGAGCTGCCCGATCGCATCGAGACCGTGGGCATCACCAACGCCAACCCGCGCGACGACGCGTACGCAGCGGTGGACGTGAGCGGCGACACGATCTCCGGGATCGGCTGTTGCCCGGGCGTGGTGGAGCGCCCGGTCCGGGTGGTGCACTCCCCCGATTCCGGCGTGACGCTCGACGGCGACATCATGGTCTGCACGCGCACCGACCCCGGCTGGGTGCCGCTGTTTCCCTCGTGTGGCGGGCTGCTGGTCGAGCGCGGAAGCCTGCTCAGCCACTCGGCGATCGTCGCCCGCGAGTTCGGCATCCCCGCAGTGGTCGGGATCCCCGGCCTGATGCAGTGGGCCCGCGACGGCGAGCAGGTGCGCATGGACGGCACCGCCGGCACGGTCGAGCGCATCGACGAGCGTGACGACTCACCGAGCGATTCCACCGAAACCTCCGAACCCGACGCGGCAGGGGTTGACTCGCCCGCGATGACACGGCAATAGTGTAAGCAAGCACTTACTTACAAAAGAGCAGCCAGTGACGACGACCACGACGACAACGACCAATGACGCGCCTTCGCTCCAGAGCGAGGTCGCCCAGCGCGCCGACTTCGGCCAGGTCCGCTACGCGCAGAGCTGGGAGGACCCGGAGAACCTGCGCGGTGCACTGCGACCGGACCCGTCGTCGTCGATCCTGTCGATCGCGGCCGCCGGCGACAACTCGTTCGCGCTGCTGCTGCAGGGTGCCGGGCGCGTGGTGAGCGTCGACATGTCCCCCGCGCAGTGCGCGCTCGTCGAGCTCAAGCGCGCAGCCCTGCTCACGCTCGAGCACGACGAGCTGCTGCGGTTCGTGGGTGCGGGCAGCGGCTCCGATCGCGCCGCGCTGTACGCCCGCGTGCGACGCGAGCTGCCCGCCGAGACCCGCGCCTTCTGGGACGGCCAGCCGGAGCTGATCGCCCGCGGGATCATCCACATCGGCAAGCTCGAGAACATGTTCCGTATCTTCCGCACGCGCGTGCATCCGCTGCTGCACGGCCGCGGCACCACACGCTCGGTGTTCGAGCGCCGCACGCGGCTGGAGCGGCAGGAGTTCTGGCACGAGCGCTGGAACAACCGCCGCTGGCAGCTCGCGATCCGGATGTTCTTCTCGGAGCCGGTGATCGCGCGGCTCGGCCGTGATCCGTCGTTCTTCGAGCACGTCGAGATCGACGTGGCGCGCCACTACTCCAACCGCGCGTGGCATGCGTTCGTGGAGCTCGATCCGTCGACGAACCCGTTCCTGCAGTACATCCTGCTCGGCCGCTACATCGATCTCGAGCACGGTCACCCGTGGCTCGCGCCGTCGAACCACGGACCGCTGCGCGAGCGACTCGATCGACTCGAGATCGTCTGCGCCGAGATGGAGTCGTACCTCGGCACCTGCGAGCCCGGGGCGTTCACCGGCTTCAACCTGAGCGACATCTTCGAGTGGATGAGCGACGAGCTGCACGAGCACGTCTATCGCTCGATCATGCGGGCGGCGGCGCCGGGCGCCACGCTCGCGTACTGGAACAACCTGGTTCCGCGCAGCGCGCCGCAGTCGCTGCTTGATTCGGGCGCGGTGACCACCGACGTGGAGCTTGCTCGCCGGCTCCACGACGCCGACCGCTCGTTCCTGTACCGAGGCTTCCACGTCGATCACGTCGTCGATCCGGGAGCCGCCTGATGGATACGCAGCTCGTGATGCATGAGGTCATCGGTACGCTCACCATCGGTGCGATCGCGATCAGCGTGCTCGTGCTCGCCGAGCTGCTCAAGCGAACCACGTCGCTGCCCACCGAGCTGACGCGCAAGTTCGCGCACATCGGCTCCGGGCTCGCCGTGCTGCTGATCCCCGTGTTCATCGACAGCTCCGTCACCGTGCTCCTGCTCGCCGGCGGATTCGCGGCGCTGATGTTCGGCACGCACGTGACCGGACTGCTGCAGGGCGTGCACGGCGTGGGCCGCGGCGTCGGCGGCGTGCTCTGGTACCCCGTGACCGCGTGGCTGACGTTCTTCCTCGTGTTCGACGTGCGCGACGGCGAGTACCTCGAGTATGCGATCCCGATCCTCGTGCTCGCCTGCGCCGACGCGATGGGTGCGGTGGTCGGCAAGCGGTGGGGGCGCCACCGCTACGAGGTGATCCCCGGACACTTCCGCTCGCTCGAGGGCAGCTCCGCGTTCTTCGTGGTCGCCCTGGCGTGCATCACCGTCCCGCTCGCGGTCGGGATGGGCGTCGACCCGGCGCGGGCGATCGCGGTGGGCATCCTCGTCTCGGTGCTCGCGACCGCCTACGAGTCGGTCAGCGTGCACGGGCTCGACAACCTGCTGGTGCCGTTCGGCACGCTGCTGTTCCTCGACCGGTACCTCGCCATGCCGTGGAGCACGCTGGCGCTGCAGGGCGTGCTGCTCGTGGCGATCACCTCCACCGCGACCGCGATCCGATGGCGTCGACCGGCGACGGGCGGCGGGGTCGCGGCCTTCGTGCTTGCGGTGTACACGGTGCTGGTGCTCGGCGGCTGGGCGTGGCTCCCCCCGATGCTCGGACTGGTCACGACGTTCGTCGTCTACGAGCGGCTCACGCCGGTTCCCGACCGCGTTGCGAAGGGACGCTACGAGATGGGCACCGCGCTGATCGGCCTGACCGTGCCGGTGGTGCTCGTGCTGCTGCACGCGTCGTTCGACGACCCCGCGCTGCGCCACGCGATCTACGTCGGGTACCTCGCCTCGATCGCCTGCCAGGGTGCAGTGCTGTGCTTCCTGATGCCGCAGCATCGGTCGTTCCGCTGGCATCGCATCCGCCGCGTCGTGACGGTCCGCGACCCGTGGCAGCACGCACCGACGGTCGGCAAGATCGTGTTCGCGGGGATCGGCGCTTCGGTCGCGCTCGTCGTGCCGTTCGCGATGATGCGCCCGTCGGCCGCCACCGACGCTCCGGTGTTCGAGCTGGCGATGGTGGTGCTGGCCTGCGCGGCCGGCCTGTCGGCGTTCATCACGCTCGCGGCCACCGCGTGTGCACGGCGCGCATGCCCGGCATGCGGGAACGTGACGCTGCACGGACTCGGATGCTGCCACGCACTCGACCTGGGCGTGGGCGACACCGTCTCGATGCGCACCCTCACGTTCCGCAAGACGTACCTGGTCGCGAACCTGCTCGCGGCCACGTGGGCAACGATCATGGTGGCATCATGGAACCTCTGACCCCGCAGCCGACCGATCGCGCGACGAGCGCGCGTCACGACCTGGTGATCCCGAAGGTCGCACCGGCGACCAGGCGGGTCGTCGTCCGCTCCTTCGAGGTGGACGGTCCCGCAGCGATGGTCGACCGTTTCGTCGCGACCGGCCTGCGGCTGCAGTCGGCCGTGCCGATGCGGATTCCGCAGGCCGAGTCGGTAATGCGGCATCGGCTCTCGTCGGCGTTCGGCTGGTACGCGACGGGCCGGGCGAGGCACTTCGTGGCGACGATCGACGGCCGCGACATCGGTCGCTGCAGCGCCATGATCGACCCTGCGCAGCTCGACGAGCAGGGCCGCCAGGTGGGACTGGTCGGGCAGTGGGAGTGCGAGGGCGGCGAGACCGGCCTGGAGGCCGCGCACGCGCTGCTCGAGATGGCGACGGTGTGGCTGCGCGGCAGCGGTGCCGTGGACGTGGTGGGGCCGGTCGACTTCTCCACGTGGTACGGCTACCGGTTCATGGACGGCCCGGGCGACGGACGCGATCCGATGCTCACCGAGCCCGTCGCGGCGGCCCACTCGGTCGCGCAGTGGGAGAGCTACGGATTCACGCGCGACGAGACGTACTTCTCCGCGGAGATCGCATCGCCGGTCGAGACGCTCGAGATGGCTCGACCGGTCGCGAAGCTGCTGATCGACGACGGCTGGAAGGTCCGCCAGCTGCGCATGCGCGAGTGGGACGACCTGATCGAGTCGGCCTACGAGATGAGCATGGTCGAGTTCGCCCGGCAGCCGTACTTCACCCCGATCGAGCTCGCTGATTTCAAGGCGATGTACGACGGGATGAAGCGCGGCGTGGATCCTCGCTACGTGTTCACCGCGTGGTCGCCCGACGGCGAGTTCGCGGGCTACGTGTTCGGCGTTCGCGATCTCGGACGCGCCGCCCGAGCCCTTGCCGGCGGCGGGGTTCGCGGCAAGCTCGCCGCGGCCCGCGAGGCCTGGCGCGCCGACACGATGATGGTCAAGACGATCTGCGTCGCGAAGCCGTACCGCAAGCTCGGCGTGACGATCCTGATCCAGCACGCCCTGTACTGCGCGGCGATGGACACCGGCCACACGCGGGTGTGCAACATGCTCATGCACGCCAACAACCGCTCGCGCGAGCTCACGGCGATCGCCGGCGGCGAGGAGTTCCGCAGCTACGTCACCATGCGCCTGCCCGGCTGACGTGCCGCACGAGGCAAGACCGGGTAGGCCCGAACCGATGACCCCAGCAGACGAGCACGACACGACGACGGACCTGGCAGCGCCCGACGCGAACGTGGCGCGCCTGATGGTCGACCTGGTCGACCGCGTCGCCGACAAGCCGGCGTTCATCCGGCTCGACGAGCAGGGACGCACCGACCAGGTGATCACGTTCGCGCGGCTGCACCAGCTCGTGGGCGCGGTGGCCGGCGGCCTGCGTGAGCGCGGAATCGGGCGCGGCAGCCGCGTGGTGGTGTTCGTGCCGATGAGCATCGAGCTGTACGTCACGCTGCTGGCGGTGCTGCGGCTGGGCGCGGTGGCGACGTTCATCGAGCCGTGGGGCGGCAGGAAGATGATCGAGCAGGCCGCGAAGCTGGTGGATGCCGACGCGTTCATCGGAATCCCCAAGAGCTTCGTGCTGCGCCTGATGAGCCCCGCGCTGCGTGGCATCGACGTGGCGATCACCACGGGATCGCGGCGGATTCCCGGTGCCGAGCGCTTCAGCGACCTGCTTGCCACGCCGCGCTTCCAGCACGTGCTCGACTCCGAGCGGATGGGTGCCGACGAGCCGGCGCTCGTGACCTTCACCACAGGTTCGACCGGCACGCCCAAGGGCACCAACCGCACGCACGAGATCCTGCTCGCGCAGCACCATGCGCTGGCGCGCCAGGTCCCGGATGCGGAGCATGCGCGCGTGTGGACGAACCTGCCCGTCGTCGTGCTCCACAACATCGGGCGGGGCGTCGAGACCGTGCTGCCGCCGGACAAGGTCGGGCAGGATCCGATGCCCGACCCGAAGCAGTTCCACAACCTCGTGGAGCAGTCCGGCGCCACGATCCTGGCGCTGAGCCCGGCGCCGCTCGGCCAGCTCGGCCGCGCGCCCGGCCGTGCGCCGTTGACGAAGGTCGAGCGGGTCTACACCGGTGGTGGTCCGGTCACCCCGGAGCTGCTCGATGCGGCTCGGGCCGTGCTGCCCAACGCACAGATCACCGCGCTGTACGGCTCGACCGAGGCCGAGCCGATCGCGCACGCCACGGCCGAGGAGGTGCTCGCGCGGCGCGGGGCGATGCGCGCCCACGGCGGCATCTACGTCGGACGGGAGGTCGACGACGTCGACCTGCTGATCGTGCGGCCCGAGCGCGGCGCGATCGAGCTCGAGCAGGGAACGTCGCTGCAGGACTGGGCCGTGGTCGACGGCGCACCGGGCGAGGTCCTGGTGGCCGGCGACCACGTGAACCGCGAGTACTGGCGCAACCCACAGGCGGTGCGCGAGAACAAGGTGGTCGACGAGAACGGGCGCGTCTGGCACCGCACCGGCGACATCGCGCGGCGCGCGGAAGATGGCGGCCTGTGGCTGCTCGGTCGGCGTGGTGGCGGGTTCACGATGAAGGGTCGTCGGTGGTGGTCGCTCGAGATCGAGACCCCCGTCACCGACCTGCCCGAGGTCGAGCGCGCGGCGATCTGCATGCCGAAGTTCACGGGGTCCGACCGCGAGTTCAAGAACGCCACCGCGGTGCTCGCGGTGGAGCCGGCGCAGGGGTTCGACCGCCGCGACGCGACCGCTGCCACCGTGCGCGTGCTCGCGGACCTCGGGCTCGCAGCGCACATCGAGGTGCGCTCGCTCAAGAAGATCCCGGTCGACAAGCGACACGCGACGAAGATCGACGTGGCCGCGCTGCAGGAGCAGCTCAAGCCGGAGAACCGCGAGGACTACTAGGAGGACGACATGCGACACACCTTCACGTCGATCACGGGAGTCGTGATCGCGGTGGCCGGCCTGCTGTGGATCTACGAGCTGGCGACCGACAACGACGTGCCGTGGCAGTGGGTGCTCGCCGTCGGCCTGGTGCTGTTCGTGGCCATCGTCTTCACGTCCGCCTTCGCCGCCGGCATCATGGCGAGCTTCGCCCCCGGCAAGGGCAACCTGACCGCGGCCGGCGCCACGCCGGTCCGCCACGCCATGCACGACGGAGCGGCATCGGTCGTCCAGTGAGGTGTCCCGAAACGGGTGATGCCGCCGCCCTTCACGGACGACGGCATCCCAACATGCCAGTTGGCCTGTAAGCCGGGTT
>JAGQUL010000018.1:0-7278 GCA_020438525.1 Thermoleophilia bacterium
CCGCTGCTCTAACCGGCTGAGCTACACCGCCAAGTGCCGACATTGTAGCGGAGTGCGGGGAAGATCGGGAGTCCCCGGGGGATCGCCGGATTGGGCCGGGTCGGGTTCAAGCGTCGAACGGGCGGTGCCGATCATCCGGTCATGGTCGTCCCCGCTCTCATCCCGGCACTCGCGCCCGACGCCTGACGCGGAGCGACGACCATCCGACGCCACCCCGCATTCCTCGTCCTGGCAGGCAGCCTGCTGATCGCATGGTCGGGCATCTTCGTGCGCCTCGCCGACCTGCCCGCCACCACCAGCGCGTTCCTGCGCTGCGCGTATGCGATGCCGCTGCTCGTGCTGCTCGCCTGGTGGCAGCTGCGCGCCGGCCGCGCCGCACGGCTGGATCGACGACGCGCCGGCTGGGCAGCCGTGGCCGGGCTCAGCTTCGGCGCTGACCTCGTCTTCTGGCACATCTCGATCGGATCGATCGGTGCCGGCCTCGCGACCGTGCTCGGCAACACGCAGGTCGTGCTGTTCCCGCTCGGTGCGTGGATCGTGTGGCGCGAGCGTCCCGCCGCGCGACAGGTCGCGGTGTTGCCGCTGCTGGTCGTGGGGATCGTGCTGATCGCCGGCGTGGTCGGCGGTGTGGCGTACGGATCAGATCCGGTGCTCGGCGCGATCACCGGCGTGCTCACCGGCGTGGCGTACTCGGGGTACCTGCTCGGCCTGCGCGCCGGCGCGCCCGCCGACGGCTCGCTCCCGGTGCAGACGCTCACGATCGCCACGTTCATGGCCGGGCTCGTCGCCGCGACCTGCGCGATCGCCGCGGGCACGTTCGACCCTGCGCCGAGCTGGCCCGCACACGGCTGGATGCTGCTGCTCGCATGGTCCTGCCAGGTGCTCGCATGGCTGCTGATCGCCGGGTCGCTGTCGCGCGTCGCCGCAGCACGCGTGTCGATCCTGCTGCTCGTGCAGCCGGTCACGGCGCTGCTGCTCGGCGTGCTCGTGCTCGGCGAGGCACCAAGCACGGCGCAGTGGACCGGCGCGGCGCTCGTGCTCGTGGGCGTGGTGATCGGCGCCCGCGCTCCCCGACCCATCCGCCGCACGCGACGAGCCGCTACCTGACCCGGACGTGGATCCACCAGCTGGCGACCGGCCTCCTGCCGCGCGGTGCGATCGACTGCACCCGCATCCGCCACAGGCCCGGCGCAGCGCGCCAGCGAGTCGGGAGCCGAACGTCGGTGGCACCCGATTCGCCGACCGGAACGCGCGGGCGCAGGCGCGTCACCCAGCGCCGACCGACCCGCTCCTGCATCAACAGCACGACCCGACGAGTGCCGCTGCTCGGAACCGGCGTGGCACCCAGCCGCAGGAACAGGTGCTGCACGCGCCGGCCGTGGCGAACGCGCGACGTGCGACATGCGAACCGCATGCTGCCGCAGCCGCGCAGCACGCGTCCGTTGTAGCCGTTGATCCGGAAGATCCGCAGCTGGAGCCGTCGGCTCGCCGCAGCAGCCGCGCCCGCTCCACCGCTGCCTGTGGGCGACCCGCTCGCCTTCGCCGGCGCTGCGGCCTGCACCGGCGCGGGCACCACGAACTGCGCTGCCGCGCTCGCGTGGTCGTTGCCGGTGTCGTCGTCCCACGTGGTCGCGCCGACCGCTGCGCTCATGCCGCGCGCACCCGGCGACGACGCCCGAACCCGCACGAGCACCTCACGCCCCGCGCCCGCCGGCAGCTGCCCGAACCGGCACCGCCCGCCGCGCGAGTCGGCACTGCACGCCGGCCCGGTGACCGACATCACGCGCAGCCCGTCACCGAGCGTGAACGCAATCGAGCCTGCGCCCGCATCATCAGGACCATCGTTCACGGCACGCACCGTGAAGGTCGTCGTCGTCTCCGTCTCGATCGATCCGCTCGGCGCCTCGACCACCGCACGCACCCTCGCCACGCGCCCCGTCACGCGATCGATCGCCGACATCCGCACGCCGCTCGCGCCGTCGCGCACGTGGTAGCCCGACACGATCGAGTCCTGGCCGCCGAGCGCGATCGCGTGCCTCGACCCGTAGAAGCCCGTGCTCGAGGCACCGTCGAAGTGGCGCACGCCGCCGCTGCCGAACGACGTGTCGAGCGTGCCGTCGCGGTTCACGCGCGCGATCGCACGATGCGTGGTGCCGCCGCTGGAGTCCACGCCCGCGACCACGTACTTGCCGTCGCCCTGCACGACCATCCGCTGCCCGCGGAACGTCGACGGGAACGGACGCATCGCGCCGTCGCTCGTGCCGTCGGCGATCACCCGCGGGGTCTCGCTCACGTCCATGTACGCGAGCCCGGTCGAGGTGCCGCCACCCAGCAGCGCCACCGCGTGCGTCGCGTCGACCGCAACCACGTCGCGCGGCGCGTCGAGGTCGCCCGGCAGCACGACGTTCGACGCCACGAAGAACTGCCCCTCGGCGCCGATCCGCCAGATGATCGGCCCGCCGACCTGGCGCTCGTCGCCCACGATGAAGTCGCCGTTCGGCATCAGCTCGATCCCGCCGAACGCGTCGTTCTCGTAGTTGTAGGGCGCGCCGAACGTGCGAAACGGCGTGCCCGCGAATGCCGGGTCGTCGTTGCCCTCCGCATCGAGCCGCCCCAGGAACAGCTGGTCGGCGAAAGGATCCACGGCGATCACGCCCGCGAACGCGATCCGACCGTCGCCCTGCACGAGCACCCGGCCGACCTGCGGCGCGCTGCCCGGATCGGTCACGCTCACATGCACGCCGTCGCCGCCGCCGAACGTCGGGTCGAGCTGCCCGTCGGGTGTCAGTCGGCCGACCACGATCGCGGGACGCGTCGCGTCCTCGCCGGCGAACACGATCCGACCATCCGGCTGCAGCGCGAGCGAGCGCACGAAGGTGGCGTTCGCCTGGTCCACCCGCCACGTGCCGCCGACCCCGAAGCTCGTGTCGAGCGAGCCGTCGGGCAGCAGCCGCACGATCCGGCGATCGGCCTCCACGTCGTCGAGCACCGACGCCACGATCTTCCCGTCGGGCTGCACGACCACGTCGGTCACCGACTCCTCGCCGGTCCCGTTCGCCAGGTGCGCGCGAACGGGCGTGAAGCCGGGGAAGTCCTGGCCCGGCGAGAGCGCGTTCGCGACGGCCGGAACCATCGTGCCCGCGAGCAGCGCGGTGATGGTGGCGACGACGGTTCGGTGCACGTGCGGCATGGTGGCGACTCCCTGCGTTCGGCTGTGGTCGCTCGACCGTAGCCGGATCACGCAGGCGCGCTTGCGCACCGCTCATGCGGGAGTCCGCAGACCCCGCTCGCTTCTCCTACCAGCCGTCGCCGCTGCTCGTGCCGAAGCCCGCGTACCCCGAGTCGGGATAGCCGCCGTTGCTCGGGTAGCTGCCGCCCGTGTCGGGGTAGCCGCCCGTGTCCGGGTAGCTCGGGTAGGTCGGGTACGTCGAGCCCGAATCACCGGGGCTCGTGCCGCCCGGGTAGCCCGAGTCCGGGTAGCCCGTGTCGGGGTAGCTCGGATACGTCGGGTACGTCGGGTAGTCCGGATAGGTCGGGTACGTGGGGTACGTCGGGTAGTCCGGGTACGTGGGGTAGGTCGGGTACGAGCCGTACCCACCCGCCGCGAGGCGCGACTCCGCGTCGGCCACGATCGACGTCTCGCTGCCGCCGTAGCGCGCCGCATCCCGGATCACGCTGCCGGCGGTGCTTGCCGACACGTGGCCGCGCAGCGCCGCCGCTGCGAGCCGCACGTCGCTGCTCGGCGACCAGTACGCCGGCGTTGCCCACTCGACGCTGTCGATCACGTCGCCGGTCTGGCTCGGCGACACGCCGTTCAGCAGCGCAGTCGCCGCGATGTAGGCCTCCTGGCTGCTCGACCACGAGTACGGCGTGGAGGAGTAGACCTCGTTGACCATCCGCGCGGCGGTGTAGGTCGAGCTGCCCGCGCTGGTCGCGGCGCTCACGACCTGCGACACGTCCGAGCTGGTCCAGCTGAACGGCGCGGCATTCTGCACGGCGTTCCACATCGAGCCGTTGCCCGGGTACGTCGGGTACGTCGGGTACGTCGGGTCGGTGGGGTACGTCGGGTAGCCCGGACCGTAGTCGTCGCCGGGGCTCGTTCCCGTTCCCGTGCCGGTGCCGGGGTTGCCGTAGTCGTCGCCGGGGCTCGTGACCCCACCGGTTCCGGTGCCCGGACCCGGGTCGTCGCCCGGGCTCGTGGAGCTCGGGTTGATGTAGCGGGTGTTGTCGGCAGGCTGCGCGTCGTCGTGGCGCAGCAGGCGTGAGATCGCCCACGCTCCCACGCCGACTCCAGCAGCAGCAAGCCCGATCTTGGCAACGGTCGAACCGTTCATGTCGTCCCCTTGGTCACGCGTCCCTGTGTGCACGCCGGCGCAGTGCGCGCGGCCGTCCTCCGCCGGTTCTTCGGGCCCGCAGTTGCAGCTGTTCCAGCACAGGAGCGACGACGACCACCGCCCCGCAGATCGATCGGGGGTTTCCCTGCCGCGCTCGGCCCGCTAGGATGCGTGGGCACCTGGAGGTGTGCCCGAGTGGTTAAAGGGGGCGGGCTGTAAACCCGCTGGCTATGCCTACGATGGTTCGAATCCATCCGCCTCCACTGGTGATCGAGGGCCCCGCGAACATGCGCGGGGCCCTCGTCGTTCGTTCGGCACTGTCGCGGCGCGGGTAGGCGTCCGTCCATGGCATCG
Source organism: Thermoleophilia bacterium (assembly GCA_020438525.1). The sequence continues at coordinate 4,689 of JAGQUL010000018.1, forward strand.
CACGGCATGGGAGCAACGCGCCGACGCATGGACGCGGCAATCGAAGACGCACGCAGGCGCCTCGCGGCGCTGCGCGGCGGGCGCGCGAGCACCGACATGGTCGCCGACCTGCGCATCGAGGCGTGGGGCAGCGAGCTGCCGCTCTCGCAGGTCGCACAGCTCGGCACGCAGCCGCCTCGTGGCCTTGTGGTGACGGCCCACGATCCGTCGCTCGTGCCTGCGATCGCGAAGGCGCTGTCGAACGCCGACCTGGGCGCGCAGCCGCGTACCGACGGGCCGCGGATCCGGGTGGAGCTGCCGGCCCCGACCGACGAGCGACGGGTGCAGCTTGCACGGCAGGCAAAGGAGCTGGCCGAGCAGGCACGCGTGGCCGTGCGGCTGGCGCGGCGCGATGCGATCAACGAGCTGCGCAGGCTCCGCTCCGCCGACGAGGTGAGCGAAGGCAAGCTGCACGGTCGCAGCAAGGACCTGCAGGCGATGTGCGACGAGCACGTCGCGGCGGTCGACGAGCTGCTCGCACGAACGCTCGCCGCGATCGACGAGTGATCGGGAACCGACGCACGGACCGGTGACGGTCGCGTAACGTTCACCATCGAACGAACTCGCGCGCACGGACGCCGCGCACCACGATCATCGAGAGGTCACGGAAGATGCAGCTCACCGCAGCAGCCACGAACGCCACCGGACAGGTGGTCGCCAGCCAGACGATCGACATGAACGCCAAGGAATTTCCCGGCGGCGGCGCCGTCGTGTGGTCCACCGAGCGCGAGTACCGGCTCGCCGGCGCGAAGGACGGCATCGACGTGTTCACCGGCCTCGACGACGCGCTCGCAGCAGCCAGCCTGCTGAGCGCCGGCTCGATGCCCGGGCTCGCGGTGGTCAAGTGGCGCGGCGGCTACCGCATCCACGACGTGCACGCCTCGAGCCGTACCTACCGCTCCACGAGCACGCACGCGCCGGTGCCGCCGATGACCCGCGAGACCTCGCACTCGAGCGTCCCGTTCGCGGCCGGCAACGTTCGCGCCGAAGCCTCGGACGGACGCAACGCGCCGCTCGTGCTGCGCGACCAGGACCTCGTCGCGCTCGTCGACGGCGACCGACGCTTCGTGCGCGCCGGCGATCGCAGCTGGGCCGGCCGCCCGGTGCTCGTCGAGGCCTGACCCGGCGCAGCCGGCGAGCAGCGCCTCAGCCGCCCCGATTGGCGGAGCGGTAGCCCTCGACCGCCTTCACGAGCTCGGCCTTGTCCATCTTGGACCGGCCGGCGATGTCGTAGCGCATCGCCTCGCGATACAGCTGGTCCTTGGTCGGATTGTCCGGATCGGGCGGCGGCTTGCGGGGGCGGATTCGCGCTGCTTCGATCGTGTGACGGGCGTGTCGTTCCGCGTCCTCCGGTGAGAATCCGGTCTTGAGGAACCCGTCGCGGATTCGCGCGAACTGCGCGAGCTGCTGCTCGGTCCAGGTATCCACGCGTAACCTCCTTCGGGCGTCGCCTGATACGTGGGGTCTCGCCGTCGGGGCGACGGTGAAACGCCATTCACGGAACGATTTGCCGAAGTACGGGTTCGGGTTCGCGAAACGACGCGTCGATCAGCGTCGGGCAGCGAGCTGGATCTCGCTCGCGCGCAGCCCGCGCTCGTGCGGCTGGGCCCGGAACGTGACGCGAACACCACGACGCAGGGCGTTCGGATCGATCCCGCCGAGCGCGCTGCGGTGCAGGAACACGTCCTCGCCGCCACGCTCCGGCTTGATGAATCCGAAGCCCTTCGCAGCGTTGAAGTTCACGATCGAGCCGCCGCTGGCCAGGTTGCCGCCGGTCGCCCCACGAGCGCCCTTCTTGGTGCCGTACGAGGAGTGGCGCGGCCCACGCTGGCGCTGATCGCCATGCCGGCCGTCGCGTCGCTCGCGCCGATCGGGGCGCGCTGCCGGTCGGTCGTCGCGACGAGCCGGGCGATCGCTCGGTGCGAAGTGCTGGCCCTCGGCAAGCGGCGTACGTCGAGTCCGCTTCGTGTGTCGAACGTCGTCGAACGTCGCAAGGTCGACGTCGGCTTCGCGGAACATCCGGCGCAGCACCTTGCGCTGCGAGCTCGTCATCATCGTCACGGCGGTGCCGGTTCGACCGGCCCGCCCGGTTCGACCCGAGCGATGGCGGTAGGTATCCGCATCCTCGGGGAGGTCGTAGTTCACCACGAGCGTGATCCGGTCGAGGTCCATGCCGCGGGCGAACACGTCGGTCGCGACGAGCACGTCGCAGCCGCCGTCCTGGAAGCGGCCGTACTCGCGCAGGCGCTCGCGCTGGGTCATGCCGCCGTGGATCGCGGTGGCGCGAACGCCGAAGGTGCGCAGCCGGTCGTTGAGGTTCTCCGCACCGCGCTTGGTGCGCACGAACACCACGGCGAGGTCACGCTCGAGCTCGAGCGCCTCGAGGATGGTGTCGACCTTCGTGCCGCCGGTGGTCTGCCACACGACGTGCTTGATCTCGCCGCCCGCGCCGGGCGCGACATCCGTCACCACCGTCTCGGGATCGTTCGTGTACGTCGCGGCGGCCTGCGCCACGCGGCCTTCGAGCGTGGCCGAGAAGAGCATCGTCTGG
>JAGQUL010000018.1:7328-13094 GCA_020438525.1 Thermoleophilia bacterium
ATCCGGTCGGCCTCGTCGAGCACGAGGATCGACACGGCGCGCAGGTCGATCTTGCGCGTGCGGATCAGGTCCTCGAGGCGGCCGGGCGTCGCAACCACGATCGCGGCCTCGCGAACTGCGCGCGCCTGCTTGTGGATCGGTGCGCCGCCGTACACCGCGGCGACGCGAAGCTGCTTGCCGGTCGCGATCGGACCGAGGTCGGCCGCGACCTGCACCGCGAGCTCGCGCGTCGGCACGAGGATCAAGGCGCCGGGAGTCGAGAGCCCGCGATCGAGCCGCTCGATGATCGGGATGCCGAACGCGAGCGTCTTGCCCGAGCCGGTCGGCGACTGCACGAGCAGGTCTCGAGCGGCGAGCGCCGGCGGGATCACCGCGGCCTGGACCGGGAATGCGGTCGACATCTCGCGCCGCTCGAGAACGCTGACGAGTCGCGGATCGATGCCGTCGATGTCGGCAAAGCGGGTCGTGGGGGCTGGCATGTGGTCCTCTCGCGTGCGGGTGGTGCGCACGGAAGGGGGTGGCTGGCCCGGGTGCGTCTCGACGTTCGCCGTACCGGCAGGTTCGCACAATCCACGCGGCGCCGCGGATCGAGGTGGCGCGTGCGTCCGCACGCGGTCACGAACGTGGCCGCACGACGGCCGCCTGGCGGCGGCTCAGGCCGCGCTGCTGCGCGCCGCGCGGCCGCGACGTGCGGCATCGATCACGATGTCGGACACCTGCTCGCCGTCCTCGAACATCGAGCGTGCGCGCGCAACGCGCGCTGCGAGATCCGCATCGTCGCCCGACTCGATGCGCCGCAGCGCGGCGATCGCCTCGTCGGCCGATGTCGCGTAGGTGGCCAGACCGTCGGCGTGGAGGGCTGCTGCGCCGTGTTCGCCGTGGCCGGGAACCGGTCGGTACAGCACGATCGGGCGTCCTCGAGCGAAGCCCTCCATCGTCGTCATGCCGGAGGAGTTGGTGATCATGCCGTCGCTCGCAGCGAGCAGCATCGGCATGTCCTTGGTGAACGGGATCCCGGTGACGCGGTCGGCGGGATACGTCGCCTTCAGGTGCGCGAGCGCCTGCTCGTTGCGGCCTGTGGCGATCGCCAGGTGCAGGTCGGTGTCGCGCAGGATCCGCTGCAGCTGGGCGTCGGGCAGCGCAAGCCCCCAGCTGCCGCCGCTCACGAGCAGCACCTTCCTGTCCGTCGGCAGCCCGAAGTGCTCGCGCGCCGCCGCCACGTCGTAGTGCTCGAACGAGCGCAGGTCGACCGGCGGGCGGATCGCGCGGCCGACGATCGGTCGATCCGGCGTGCCGAACCGCTCGATGCGCGGAAGATCCCTGGGATTCAGCACGACGTGCTGGTCGACGCCCGGCGAGACCCACATCCGGTGCGGGTCGGAGTCGATCACCGTGCCGATCGCCTCCACGCCGAGCTTGCCGTCGTCGCGCATGCGACCGAGCGTGCTCGTGATGCCCGGGAACGTGGAGATCACCACGTCCGGGTCGCGACGAGCGATGTCGGCCGCGAGGCGTCGGGCGGTGAGCGCGCCGGTCAGCGAGTCGGTCACCGCGCTCACCGTCGGGTTCGTGAGCACCGAGTAGAGCGCGCCGTAGCTGTCGGGTGCGAATCGCAGCTGGGCGGCGTAGCCGTCGCGCATCAGCCGGTGGGCGATCGGGTTGCCGATCTTCAGGCCGTTCGCCACGTCCAGGTCGACCTGTCCCGGATAGCGCGTGAGCAGCTCGCCCTTGATCGCGTTGGCCATCGCGTCGTGCCCGCCGCCCATGTCGGCGCTGTAGACGAGCACCCGCAACCGATCCGAGCCTTCGATCGCTCGTGCCGCGTCGGCGAGCGGATCGCCGAGCAGGCGGGGAGGCTGCAGCGCGAGCAGGTCGGCCGCCGCCGACTGCGAGTGCTCGACTGCACGCGCGAGCGTCGCATGCACGCGCGCGAGATCGTCGATGACGTTCACGAAACGATTCCCCCTCGATTCCCCACCGGGTTCTCGGGGCGGGAGGGATGCGCGTTGCAGGTCAGCGCGTGCCGACGGGCAGCACGATCCGGCGATAGTGCCGCCGCACGTACCCCTTGCGGCTGCGCACGACGGTGAGCACGTTCACCGCGATCCGGAACTTCGCATGCCGGATCGCGTAGGCGGGTCGCTCGTTGACCGGTGCGGTCACGATGCGGGTGCCGCGGATCGCGCGGGTCCGCACGCGCGCGATGATGAACGGCTGGTGCGTGCGGTTGCTGCGCGGTCGCAGCCCGAGCCGGCGCGCGTCGTAGTGGCTGATCATGTACGTGGTGCGCACGCTCGCCTGCAGGTTGGTGCTCACGCGCTGCTTGAAGCCGTTCGTGAGCGATCGTCGCAGCGTTCGCGGCAACACCCGCGTCTTGACCAGGTAGCTCGCGAGGTGGACGGTCGGCCGCGACTCGGCGACCGACGGAAGCGCGATCGAGTCGTCGACCTGGCTGCCTGCCGGCAGCACGGTGGTGGTCGCGGTGACGGACTCCCCGTCGAGCGTGGCGGTGGTCGTCGTCGTGCCGGGAGTCGTTCCCGCGGTGATCAACGTGGACGCCGAGCCCTGACGAAGCGTGACCGAGCTCGCGTCGACCGTCGCCGCGGACGAGGAGAACGTCACCGCAAACCCGGTCGCGTCGCGCTCGGCCTCGCCACCGACCGGTCCGATCAGGCGTACCGCGACTTCACCGCTCCCGCCCACGAGCAGCTGCGCCGGGGCGAACACCCCGACCAGCCGGAGCGGCTCGCTCGCATCGATGCCGCTGCCGCGCACGGCGCCTGCTGCCAGGCCGGCGCTCGTGCCCCACCAGTTGCGGCGCGCGTCGAGCAGGCCCGAGGTCGAGTTCTCGAGCGCGGCGCCACTGCGCTGCACGTCGACCAGTCGGTTGCCGTGCGCAGCAACGCCACCGGTCAGGGTCGTGCCGCCCAGCGAGATGCCCGAACCGAATCCCGACGCATCGTTCGCGCGGATCGTCAGGTCGCTCGTCGTGCCGGTGCCGTGGTCGTCGCCCGTGCGCACGAACGCTCCCTGCCCGCCGCGCAGCACGTTGCGCTCCACGCTCGCGCCGCGCACGCCCCGACCGACGTAGATCGCGCTGGCGGTGAAGCCGTCGCCGCGGTTGTCGTTCACGACCGTCGGTGCGGCGATCGCGTCGGTGTTCGAGAGCACCACGAGCGATCCCGAGTCGTGTACCTCGTTGAAGCGCACGCGAAGGTTCGGCGTGCCGCCGGCATCCACGGCGGCGCCGGTGATGTCGCGGAACACGTTGCGCTCGACGATCACGCCGGGGGTGCCGCCGTCGAGCTCGCCGTGCACGAACACCGCGTCGCCGGCGCTGCCCCGGAACAGGCTGTTGGAGACGGTCAGACCGGCAAGCTGCGTCTGTGCCTGGATCACCGCGCCGCCGGCGGCGTTGGTGAACGTGGCGTTGGTCACGACCGACGCGCCGGGGCCGTAGCCGGGCGCCGGGTCGCGGAAGTCGATCGCGGGGCCGGGCGTGCCGTCGAACGCGAAGCCGTCGATGCTCGCTGCGGCCCGTACCTCGATCGTGCCGGTGATCGTGCTCGAGCCCGGGGCGCCGATGCCGCGCGACGCTCCGTCGATCCCGGCGTGGACGCCGCGCAGGTGCACCGGCACCATGATCGTCGCACCGGGATAGCTGCCCGCGGCGACCAGGATCTGCTCGCCGCCGGTGGCGTGCGCGAGCGCGTCGTCGATCGTGGTGCAGGGTGCGGCCTCGCTGCCGCACGTGGCGACCGGCTCGAGGCTCGCGGCATCAACGTGCAGCGTGCCGCCGGCGAGCGCACCCTGTGGCAGGGCCAGGCACCCTGCCAGGGCGGTGATTGCGAGCCACGGGGCTCGACGGGCGAAGTGCACGAAAGCGGCCATCGTATGGTCCAGCTTCCGACAGTTCGCCGGATCGTGCAAGGCCATCGGCCTCGCGGGCGGCCATGGTCAGGCCGCTCGTGGCTGCTCGCCCTCGAACGGGTTGGCGCTCGCGTCGCGCGCAGGCAGTAGACCCGCCGGCGCGTCGATCGGGCGCATCGCGGGCACCGCGTCGCCGGGATGCGGTGCGGCGGTCGGGCCGCGGTGGATCGGCACTACCGGCTCGGGCGGGTTGTCGTCGCCAACGAGTGCTGCCGGGGCTGCGTGCGCGAGCCGGCGCAGCACGACCTGCTCAAGGGCTGCGACGACGACCGGATCGAACGCCTCGCCGCTCTCTTCGTGCAGCAGGCCGAGCGCCTTCTCGACCGGCCACGGCTCCTTGTAGGAGCGCGCGTCGGTGAGCGCGTCGTACACGTCGCAGGCGGTCATGATCCGTGTCTCGAGGTTGATCTGGTCGCCGGCGAGGCCCTCGGGGTAGCCGCGCCCGCTCAGCTTCTCGTGGTGGCCGAGCACGATCGGCAGCTCGCCGTCGAACCCGCGCAGGTGCGAGAGCAGCTCCACGCCGAAGTCGGGGTGGCCCTTGATCAGGTCGAACTCCTCGTCGGTGAGCTTGCCGGGCTTGTGCAGCACGTCGCGGGGGATGCGCAGCTTGCCCACGTCGTGCACGAGCCCGGCCACGGCGAGTCGGCGGATGGTGTCGGCGTCGAGCCCGAGCTGCTCGCCGACCTCCACGGCGAGCTCGGCGACGCGGCGCGAGTGGTGCCAGGTGGATGGGTCGACCTGCCCGAGCGTGACGGTGAGCGCGTGCACGTACCCGCCGAGCAGCTCCTCGCTCGAGGCGAGCAGGGTGGCGCCGTCGCGGTGCTGGCTCAGCTGCCAGTTGCTGACCGGGCGGCGCAGGTCGGTGGCGACGCCCGCACCGATGCAGACCAGGCCGACCAGCTCGAGCAGGTGGCCGGTCCAGAATTGCCCGTTGAAGGGGGTGGAGGTGACGTAGGAGGCGATCCCGACGTACAGGATCAGCACGCCCGCGAACATCGCGGCATCGCCGCCGCGGCGGGTGAGGTCGGCCACGATGTGGACGCGCCACGCGGTCCAGGCAAAGACGATGCCGGTGGGGGCGAGCACGATCCACGTCCAGGGTGCTGCCATCAGCGGCACGCTCGGCAGCAGCTCGGGGGCGGTGAAGCCGATGGTCGCGAAGGTGGCTGCGGCGGCGAGGGTCGCGAGCTGCACTGCGGCAACGACCCTGCGGGTGCTGTGCAGGCGTGGCGGGATCGTCATCGCGACGGCCAGGAACAGCCCGCCGACCGGGATGCTGAGCACGCCGGCGACGATCACGGTGGTGCTCGGCCCTGCGTAGAGCGGCCCGCCGGGCGTGGCGAGCCCGTGCACGAGCAGCATCGAGCTCATCGCGGTGAAGCCGCTCGCGACGATCGCGTTGCGCACGTCGAAGCGCTTCCACGCGGCGCGGCTTGCGACGAGCGCGGTGAGCAGCGTCACGGTCGTGATGCAGATCACGATCGCGGCATGCACGTTGCCGGTGGCGTACAAGCCGGGCGGCACGAGGCCGAGCGACGGCACCGCGAGTGCCAGGGCAGCAGCTGCGAGCACGCCGGCGCGTGCCCGCGCGAGCGGGTGATCGAAGAGGGCGGGCATGCCAGCAGCATCGGCCATCGGCCACGGCATCTTGAACTCGCTCGCGCGCGCCCGCGCGGAAGGACGGCCCGCGCGGTGCGCGGCGAGCGCGTTGCGCACGAGCCGTGGCGCGGCCCGATCCGCTTCGCTAGACTGCGCCCTGCATCGTGTCGAGCTCGGCACGACGCACCCCGCCCTCTTAGCTCAGGGGTAGAGCACTTCCATGGTAAGGAAGGGGTC
>JAGQUL010000158.1 GCA_020438525.1 Thermoleophilia bacterium
ACGCCCAACTTCGTTACCTGCGCACCGGAACGGTGGCATCGCGCGCCGGAACGGCAGGATCGCGCACCGCTCCGGGGCCCTCGCCTGCTCCGCCCGGGCGTTCGCGCCGGGCCATGAGCACGAGCAGCACGAACGGCACGAACCACGGGACGTACAGGTAGAACCAGTGGTCGGCGGCCAGCTGCACCGCGATCACGAGCGCGGCGATCCCGGCCGCCACCTGCCATGCGTCTCGCGCGCGCGGGCGCACGAACGCGAGCACGGCAAGGGCGACGACGACCACCCGGTACGCGGTCTGAGCCCGGTCCCATCCGTACATGCCCCACGGCGAGAAGGGGCTGTCGCGCTCGACCTGGTACGTGACCGTGCGTCGCCAGAACGTCTGCAGGCCGTCGACGATCCCGTGGTCGATCCTCCACACGACCCACGCGAGCCCGACCGCGATCGCGAGCGCGAACCCGGCCGCCGCGAGCAGCGCCTGGCGCGTGCGGTGCGTCGCGCCGACGTGGAGCAGCGGCGCGATCGCGATCGCCGGCACCAGCTTCACCATCGCGGCCACGCCCACGAGCGCTCCACGCAGCCAGGCACGGGGCAGTGCCGCGAACGCGCCGAGCAACGCAAGCGCGACGAGCGAGTCGTTCGCACCGCTCGCCAGCACGAGCGTCGTCCACGGGCACGCCAGCCAGCCGAGCGCGAGCAGTGCCGCCGCTCGCCGCGACAGCCAGCGCCACCCGATCAGCGCGAGCAGCAGCGCGCAGCCCAGGTCGGCTGCGATCGACGTGGCCTGGGCCGCCACGAGCGGCTCACCGAACTTCTCGGCGGCGTCGTCGTCGAGCAGCGCCGTGGCGGGAACGTACGCAAGGTAGTTGACCGGGCCGTAGGTGTCGCCTCGGCGCACGTCCTGCGGCATGTTGCCCCAAGGTGCGGTGCCGTCGAGCTCCAGGCGCGCACCCGCGACGCTCGCGTAGCCCACGTCGATCACGTTGCCGCCGTCGAGCGTGAGCCCGATCCGCACGCCCGCGAGCGCGACGCACGCCACCACCAGCGCGACCGTCGACACCCGCCGCAGGGCCAGGCGCCCGAACCTGGTTCGCGGCTCGCGCGCGGGCGCCGCTGCCGGAACCCCGCGCGCGAACAGCCACCCCATCCGCAGCGCGAGCCACGCCAGCGGCGGCACGGCGAGCGGCACGCTCCAGTCGATCGCCCCGTGCACGAACGCCTCGTAGCTCGCGGCGAGCACGACGAGCGCGAGCGCGTCGACGTTCGCGAGGGATCGCAGACGACGCCAGTCGACCACGACCATCGTGAACAGCGCCAGCAGCGCGTACCAGATCGCCGGCTCGTTGAGGTCGCCGCCGAACGCGTCGCGCTCGCCGCGGGCCATCGGCCACGTCACTGCGAGGCCGGTCCACGCGCCGGTCACCTCGAGCGTGGAGTCGCGAACCTCTGCGCGGATCACGGGCTTGTCGGGGTCGCCGTCGGTGCGGCCTGCGTCGTACAGGTCGACGCGCCAGCAGCACTCCTCGATCGCGGCGGCCGCGCGCAGCGTGCGCACGCCGCCCCACTGCCTGGCGAGTCGGCGCACGTGCGAATCCGCGACTGCGGCATCGATCGCCTCCCGTTCCGTGTGGCGCGGCGGGTAGTCGCCGACCGGCAGCGCATAGCGATCGCGCACGCTGCCCGATGCGTCGTCGATCTCCACCCAGGCCAGCGTGGTCGCATCGACTCGCGCGCGCACGCTCACCCGCCACGCTGCCTCGTCGGCGAGCCAGCGAACCCGAATGACCGCCTCCGGCTGCAGCCGCCGGGCGCGCGCCAGCTCCGGCTCGGCCAGCCCGCGCTCGCGCGCCTCGGTCTGGCTCATCCGGGCGAGCGGCGGATGCTCGGGCGTGTCGGAGTAGGCGATGCTCCACTGGTCGGCCGAGGCTGCCGACGCCGCTGCCGATGCGAACAGCATCGCCACGATGAACACGACACCTGCGGCCAGCGCCGCGCGCATCAGGCGCCGCGTCCCCCGGCCTGGCTGCGAACGCTCGAGAACGTCCAGATCTTGTTGAACACGAACGACGCCGGCGTGACGATCGCGATCGCGATCAGGTTCGCCCAGGTGAGGCGGTCGCGCAGCGCGCTCGAGTCGTCGAACACGTCGGTCGGCAGCGCGAGCGGGGAGTACTCGTGCATGAGCACCGTGACGATCGCGAGGTTCAGGGCGAGCGCGATCAGCCCCACCAGCATGAACGGCACGTACTCCGACCACCAGCCGGCGTGCCTGCCCGACTTGAACGTCCACGAGCGGTTGAGCTGGAAGTTCCAGAGGTTCGCAACGAAGAACGCGAACGTGACGTACACGTGGTACCAGCGCACGTTGAAGTCGGTGAGCGGCAGGTCGATCCACACCCCGCCGTAGCTCGGGCCGATCCACTTGGCGACGTTGAGCGCGAGCAGGTTGACGATCACGCCGCTCGCTCCCACCACGCCGAAGCGGAAGAGCAGCAGCCAGTTGTGGCGCTGGCGAACGAACAGGTAATGGGAGAGGCGGCTCACTGTGCGGGGGAGCCTAGCGGGTGCGTCGTGGCAATCGCGCGGCAGCGACCAGAACCGGCCACGAACATGCCTTGCCCCTACGGCCGGTCGATGGTTCCGTGGACCCGGGAGCGCGTCCGTCTGGACCACGGGTGCGCGTGTGGACGCGAGCGGGGGAACGCATGGTCGACGTGGTTCGGGCGAAGCCCGTGCAGGCGATTGGAGCACACCGCTCGACTCGTTCGATCGAATCGAGCACCACGACGGCGGCTGCCGAGTCTCGCCTTGCCGGTGCCGACGCATTGAAGGGGTCACGGGCAATCGGCTCGTCGTCATCGTCGGCGGCGCGTGCGAAGCCGACGGTCAGCGCGCCCCGCGTCGATGCCATGCCGCAGGCGACCACCCGCACGAACCCATCGGGAACGCATGCTGCCGATCCCGCAGTCGCGACTCGCACTGCACCGAAGAAGCCCGATCACCGGCCCGCTGCGACAAGCGGCGCCGCTTCCGTGGACATGTCCAGACGACTCGGCACCGATGCGCCGTCGCTCGCAATTCAACGTATGCAGATTCCGGGGTCCGCGACCGGCCCCTCGGCTCGACACCGGCCCCAGTCGGATCCGGGTGCGCTCGCGCCACGTCGCGAATCGGGCGCGTTTCCCGGTCTCGACGCCTGGAAGGGCCTGACCGACCGAGGCGGTGCCAGCACAGCTACCACCGCAGAAGCCAGGCGTCCGCGCGACTCCCAGGATCCATTCGCCGCCGGCCGCGGGCATGCGGTGACTCTGGCCATCGAGCTGCCGGCCGGGCATGGCGGAGCGTTCGGCGGGCTGGACGACCTGAGCGACTCGCCGTTCGACCGCGACGCTGCGATGAAGACCGAAGCCGGGCTGTTCACCGACACCGACGAAGACAGCGGAGTACCGCAGGCCAAGACAGGCCTGCCCGAGGCGGCCGACCTCATCGAGTCGGGCACGAAGAGCGCGGCGGATGCACTCAAGGATGCCATGCCGCACCTCGACGATGCCGGCGCCAAGGAGCTCGAGCGCCTGCTCAAGACCGCATCCGCGGCGAAGGGCGTCTCGGTTGCAGCGCTCGTGCTGTCGATCGCCGACGTCGGCGTGAAGTGGAACAAGTACGGGCTCGACGATCCACGCACGCAGGAGTCGATGGCGTCGCTCGTGGGCGGCTCCGCAGGTGCCGCGATCGGAGCCGCGCTCGGTGGCCCGCTCGGCGCAGCGATCGGCGGCATGATCGGTAGCTATCTCGGCCCGAAGGTCGCCGATTTCGCCAAGGATCTCGCCGCCAGGTACGGCGACGACGTCAAGGCCGGGCTCGGCAAGATGGTCGACGGCGTGGAGGCGATCGGCGACTCGATCGGCGATGCCGCTGCGGCAATGAAGGACGCGCTCGGTGCGGTGCTCGGCGCGATCGGCGACGGCCTCGACTACATCACGCCCGATCTCGACGACATCAAGAAGATCGTGCCCGACATCCACCTGCCGTTCTTCTGACGAAGGCACGCCGCACGTTTGCGTGCGGATCCGCCGCGGAAGGGGACTCGCCATGCGTGCCCCCGGCTCCCGACCCGTCGCAAGCCCGTCGTCGTTCATCGCTGCCCTGCTCGCGCTGCTGTGTGCGGGCGTGCTGGCAGCGGGCTGCGGCGATGGTTCCGGGGACGACGACGGCCAGGGCTCCGGCGGGGCCTCGACCACCGCGTCCGCCGCCGACGACACGACCGACGACGATGCCGACGAGGACGCGACCGATCCCGGCGACACGGATTCGACGGACGTGCCCGGCCCGACCGACCTTGCGCCCGGGGCGCTCGACCCGGACCTGCCTGCGGGCGCGCAGGCGATCTTCTGGCAGGAGGTCGACGTGTTCGGCGCGCGCGTGCTTGCGACGCGCGACGTGCCGGCAGCCAAGGTGACGCACGCAGCGAGCGTGCTCGCCGAGTACGTCGACAACGACGAGGACGGCGTTGCCGACGACCCCGAGGTTCCGGCCCAGCTCAAGGACGCCGCGTACCTGGTGATGGCAGACGAACCCGGATCGCTCGAGGGGGACGAATCGCGCTTCGACCCGTCCGTGCTCGGCGAGGATTCCGTGGTGCAGCCACTGTACGCCGACGAGACCCGACCGGGCGTTCGGGGCGCCGGCGACGCGACGATCGAGGAGGTGCATCACCTGCTGCTGAACGCCGCGTGGCAGCCGATCGCCTCGCCGCTGCTCGACGAGGAGCCGGGCAGCGCGATCTCGAACGCGATGGACCACGCGCGCGGCGGTCGCTTCGACGGGCCACCGGCGCACGGCTATCCGGCCGGTGCGTGGTACACCTACGACGACGAGACGTGCGAGTACCAGTGCATGGTGAGCGAGTACGTGTACTGGCTGCACACGTCGCTGCTCGGCGGGCAGGCGATGCGCTGCCCCGAGATCGCGCAGGAGTGGCGCCCGTGCACGCCCGACCAGGTGCGAAAGGCCGACGCCGAGGGCGTGGGCGTGCTCGACAGGACACCGCTCGGCGAGATCACGACGCTGCCGAACGGGGTCTATCGCGACGCCTGAGCAGACCGCTCAGGCACGCGCGCCGACCCCGATCCCCAGGTGGGCCGCGGCCAGCGGCGCGATGTCGGTGAGACGCACCGTGCCGAGCCCGTCCGGGGTGGCGCCGTCGATGCCGATCGAGATCAGCGGCGCGGTGGAGTCGGTGACGTGCAGCGATCCGTGCGAGCCGCCGGCGTGGGCGCTGCCACCGATGTCGGTGAACTCGTAGCCGGGCACCGCGCTCACGAGCACGTCGCCGGTGTTCACGCAGCTCGTGGCGGAGGCGATCCGTTGCAGCGCGTCGGGGTAGTTGCCGTAGCGCAGGACATCGTCGTCGACCTGCAGGTCGAGCAGCTCGCGATCGCCGCCGATCACCCAGCGGTCGCGCGGGTCGTGCCCGAGCGCCGAGCGCAGGGTGGGGGTGCCGCGATCGAGGTCGCGTCGCGCGCGCAGCTCGCCGCCCTGGCCGTTGAGGATCACGAGCTCGCCGTCGTCGGCGAACACGGCGATGTCGGCGGCCGGGCTCTCACAGGCACGTTCGGCGATCCAGCGATCTTCGGGGCTGCCGTGGTCTTCCTTGGTGCCGTGGTGGCGCTGCTTGGTGCGATACGCCATCGCGACGCGGTTCGAGCCGATCACCGCGAGCTCGCACTCGCTCGCTGGCCGTCCGGCCTTCGGGCCGCGGTACAGGTCGACGTCGTCGAACACGTCCTCGAGCGCGGCGTGTTCGGTCACCGGGGTCTGGCCGTGGTCGGCGCAGAGCATCACCGCGAAGCGTTCGAGGAAGGGCTCGATGCCGCCCATCGATCCCATCGCGCGCCCGAGTGCGCGGTCGGCGACGCGGATCGCCTTCTGCGTGGAGTCGGGGCCGGCCTTGTGGCTCGCAACGTCGTGCTGGCCCAGGTAGAGCAGCACGAACTCGACTCCGGTGTTGCGCATGAGCCATCGGGCGATGTGGCCGCCGCCCCAGTCGCGCGGGCGCTTGAACCCGACCTGCGGAAGCAGCGGGCGCAGGCTGCCGTAGAGCTCGCCGAAGTAGAGGTGGTCGGGTCCGTAGAGCGAGTGCACGCCGAGCCGCTTGGTGGCGCGGCGCACGGGGCCGTAGTCGTGCTTGATCGAGTGTCGCGTGCGCCCGCGCGACACGAGGTAGTTGATCGACGCGGCGCGCATGCCGGAGTCCTGCACGCGCTCGAAGAGCGTGGGCGGATCCTCCGCGAGGTGCATGTGGTTGAGGTCGAGCACGACGTCCTGCACGCCGCGCCAGGTGCCCTCCACGGCGGCGGCGGCGAACGACGACCCGTACTCGATGAAGCGGTCCTTGCCGCGGTCGTACCAGCCGAGCGACGGGATGCGGTGCTGGTCGGGGCCGGCGCCGGTGATGATCGAGGCGAGGCAGACGGGCGTGAGCGACGGGAACGGGCTGATCGCGTCGTCGAAGCGGGCGCCTGCGTCGAGCAGCGAGCGGATGTTGGGGGCGTGCCCGTCGGCGAGCGCGCGGCGCAGCGGGTCGCTGCCGAGCCCGTCGATCACGACGAGCAGCAGTCGCCGGGGATGTTCGTGGTGGTCCATGCAGCCGGGACGTTCCCACATCACGGCGAACCATGCACGCCGGGGCGGAGGCGAGCGGGGGCGGGGGCGAGGGTCACATGCCGGGAGGGGCCACGGCCGGCCTGGGCCGTGCGTGCATGATCACGTCGGCGTACGAGCGCGGCGCGTCGAACCACGTGGAGGCCGCCTGTGCGGTCATGCGGGTCTTCGATGCCGGGACCGAGAGCTCGCGGATCGCACGCGTGAGGTCGGAGTCGTCACCTGCGAGCGTCGCGTAGCCGTCCTGCGCGAGCGCGCGAACGCTGCCGCGGGCGTGGCCGCCCTCGGGCTCGAAGAAGATGAGCGGCTTCCCGGCGCTGACCGACTCGAGCGCGGTCATGCCGTGCGCCTTGAGCATCACGCCGTCGGAGGCGTCGATGTAGTCCTGCATGCGCCTGGTGAAGCCGAGCGCGGTGAGCCGGTCGGACGGGAACGTCGATGCAAGATGCTCCTGCATCTTCGTGTTCGAGCCGGTGGCGACGACGATGTGCGCGTCGGTCTCGGCGAGCATGCGTCGGTAGGTGGCGTCGCTCACGGGCACGCCCATCGAGCCGCTCGCCACGACGAGCACGGGCTTGTCGTGCGGCAGGCCCAGGTCGGTGCGCAGCGCGGCGACCTGGTCGGCGGTCACGAGCTTCTTCTCGATCGGCGGGCGGGCCTGGCTCATGTGCAGCAGCTGGCCGTCGCGGGCGGCAAACGTGCCGGCGAGGCGCTTGGCGTCGCCGGGAACGTAGAAGACGTGCTCGTCGATGCCCGGCGACATCCACAGCCCGTTCGGCGCGGCGTCGTTGAGGGTCGCGACGGTCGGCGTGTCGAGGATCCCGAGGCTGCGCATGCGACCGAGCGTCGCGGTGACCGAGGGGTGGGTCGACACGATCACGTCGGGGGCTTCCTCGTCGATCACGCGCTTGACGTCCTTGCGGAACATCGAGTCGTAGAGGCGGCGGCCGCCGCGGGTGCCGCCGTCGGTGGAGCGGATCCGGTAGCGCGTGTCGTAGATCCAGGGCTGCTCGGTGCGCTCGAAGGTGTGGAACTTCTTCATCAGCTCGCCGGTCCTGCTGTCGAACACGTCGCCGCTGATCCTGGAGCCGTCGGCGATCACGACCTGTGCGCCCGGGTACTGCTGCTCGATCTGGCGACCGACCGACGCGGCGAGCGCGTTGTGGCCGCCGGTCACGCCCATGGTCATGATCAGCACCTTCTGGTGCGGCGTGCCGGCCTCGATGCCGAGCTGCACGGCGCCGTCGATCGCGCCTGCCGCACCGGCGGCACCGGCGCCGGGGCGCAGCGCCGGGTCGAGCCGGGCGGCGAGCTTCGGCGAGATGTCCTGCATCAGGCCGAGCAGGTCGGTGCGCTCGAGCAGGTAGCCGCCGATGCCTTCGGCGATGGAGGTCTCGACGGCGGAGGCAGCACGCCCGCCAAGGGCGGTGCCGGCGAGCTCGCGCATGACGTTGCGGGCAAGCGGGGACGGATTGATCATGCTCGTCCTCCTGCCGGGACGCGGGTGGCGGTGGTGGTGACGGGCTCGGCGGCGTTGCCGAAGCTGAACGCCTCCGGAAGGTTGGGGACGTCGACGAGTCGGGCCCGGTCGGCGGCCTTTCGGCGCACGACGTCGACGATGCCCTGCATCTGCTCGTCGGTGACGTCGGGCCGCAGCTGGCGCAGCACGCCGGGCATGTCGGCGCCGTAGTTGTGGCCGCGAGCGCCGAGCCGGCCGGGGGGCTGCCTGAAGTTCACGGCGTCGCCGAGCATCTGCGCGAAGCTCGCGAACGGCGCGTGCTCCGACTGGTTGCGCACGACCGATCCTTCCGGGATCGGGGTGGCCTGCCAGATCCGGCGCGGGCGCAGGTTGCTGATCGCGTCCTCCGGATGCTCGAGGAACTGCACGCGTGCGGTGCCGATCGCGTCGGGTGCGTAGCGGGCGCGGGCGTCGTCGAGCGATGCGTAGCGGATCGCTCGCGGCGCGTCGCCGCTGCCTTCGGCGGCGAGCAGCGCGCGCTTGGCGCGGCCGGCGGACGGCGAGCCGACGAAGATCGCGCGATCGATGCCCTGCTGGTCGAGCCCCGCGATGCCCTGCTTGAGCACGGCCTGCTCGCCGACGATGCCGCCGATGCTCTCGCCGTACACCTCCAGACGCGGACGCTGCTCGGGCGGCAGCTTCATGATCTCCTCGCGTACGACGCCCACCGCATCGTGGAACTGGCGGACGCCGGCCTTGATGCGGTTGATCGACTGGAGCGCCGGGCGGTCGCTGAACGCCACCGCGATGTGTGCCACGTCGCCGCCCTCGAGCAGCTCGCGCACGTCGGTGGCGGGCAGGTCGGTCACGCCGCCGGCGGGCGACACCATCACGATCGTGCTGCGGTGGTTCTCGCCGCCGATCACGCCGAGCCGCTGCACCTCGCGGCGCATCAGGTCGAGCCGGCCGGCCGCATCGGGTGCGCTGTCGAGGTCGACGAACACGCGCGCAGGGTCGACCGCAGGCCGGCCCGTGGCGGCGCTGATCTCGGATGCAGGGATGGCGCCCTCCAGGAACTGGCGGCCGAGCTTGCCGATCGAATCCTGCGGAACGACGCTGTGCGCGCCGAGGGACACGGTGTGCAGCGGCGTGACCGGTGCGCGTTCGGCGATTCGCTCGCCGATCGCGTATCCGAACGCACGCTCGCCGGTGAAGGTGACGCCTGCGGCCTGGATGTGGCGGTTCGCGACGTAGCCTGCGGCGGTGCCGAGCGCGGCGAGCGCGCCGATCATGGCGGCATCGGATGCGCCCTCGCCCAGTCCTGCGCCCTCGAGCTCGGCGCTTCCGTGGCGAACGGCGGCATCGCCGATCGCGGCGGCACCGACGACGCCACCGAGCAGGCGCGCGAAGGCGACCGGGTTGGAGCGGGTGGCTGCCGAGCCGCGACCGAGCGCGAACCAGGTGGCCAGGCCGGCGGCGCCGGCGGCAAGGTCGAGCACGTCACCGCTCACGCCGGTGCGGTCCTCGACCGCACCGAGCCCTGCGCTCACGCCAGTGCCGGCACCGAGGGCCAGTGCGCCGGCAACGGCAGGCACCCAGAGCTTCTGGATCGGGCCGAAGCTCGTGGTGGGCATGCGCCGGTACAGCGCGGCGCCGACCGCACCCGCGGCGACGAGCCCGCCGACGATCGGCGCGGCCACGCGCGAATCCTTGCGTTCGCTGCTGCTGCCCGACGCGGGCAGGGCAACGCTTCGCACCCCTGGTGCCTGCACTTCGAGACCCCCCTCGAATGATCCCTCACCCGATGTATCGCGTCTGGGACCTGCACGCGTTTCGCCCGATCGTCGGACGATCGGTGCGCGGGCCGGTCCGGCCACGTCGCCGCGATCTGCGTTTCCGGCCTCGCGGCGGCGGGAAGCCCATTCGAACCGGGCTCGGGGAGGCCCGGACGTCGCCTGGGGAGGGGCACGAACTCGTGTCGTCGAGCGCGATCAGCAGCGTGGGCCGTGGCATGGCCGCATCGCCCGTCCAGGGCGTGGCAGCGCCTGCTCCGGGCGCGTCGAGCAAGTCCGGACTCGGCGGCCTGATCGCGGCGCTGCAGGCGATGATCGCCGACCCGCCGGCGCAGCCACCCGTGGCCGAGCGGGTCGCCGAGATCCTGCGCCGCATCCCCGCCGGCTCGCAGCGCGTCGTGATCTGGGTGCGCGGCACCAACGACCGCAGCATGCGCCCCGACGTGCGTGCAGCATTCGACCGGGAGATGCCCGGGGAGCAGATCCTCGAGATCGACTACGAGGCGTCGTGGCGGTTCGCCGAGAGCGTGCCCGACGGCGCCGCGGTGCTGCGCGGCGTGCTCGAGGCGCTCGCTCGTCGCAGGCCACGCCCGCAGGTGATGCTCGCCGGCGAGAGCCAGGGTGCGTGGGTGATCTCCACTGCGCTCGAGGATCCGTCGCTCGCACAGGTCGTGACCCGCGCCGTGCTCTGGGGCGCGCCCGCCGCCGCGCCAGTCGACTTCGCCGATCGCCACGATCCGCGCGTGCACGAGATCAACCACCCGGGCGACATCGTGACGATGGACCTCGGCCACGCCGCGAACCAGAGGCTCGTGTCGTCGATCGACAAGCTCGCCCACCGCCGCTACCTCGCCGGGCTGCTGCCGATCGTGACCTTCGGCCTCACGCACCCGGCCGTGCTCGGCAGGCTGATCCGTGCGCAGCTCTGGCGGATCCCCGGACTCGGATCGAAGTTCCCGAGTCCGCACGGCTACGACTTCATCGCGGGCGTTCGGTACCTGCGCACCGGCCAGGGCGATCCCGACGCGGCGCGCGGCGTGGCCGAGCTGCGTGTGCCGACGACCTGAGCCTGATCGCTCACGCCCAGCGGCTCAGCTGAGGATGCGCAGCCCCTGGTAGGTCTGCTGCGAGCGTCGTCGCAGTCGCAGTGCAAGCACGAGCGCGAGCACGAACACCACGCCGCCGACGAACGGCACGTACACGCTGAGCGCGTTGAGCACGAACGCGGCGAGGACCACCACTGCGCCGACGATCGCGGAGCTGCCACCCGCCCGGATCGCGCCCTGCAGGAAGCGCCATGCGGCATCGCCACCGATCGACGCACCGACCACGCCGAGCACGAGCCCGAGCCATGCCTCGCCATCCTCGAGCCGGAACGGCACCTCGTTCCACTCGGCCCAGGCGAACCCGACAGCGGCGCCGGCCCACGCGACCGACAGGATCGCCAGCCACTGCGCCCAGCGCTCGCGCCGAACGATCGCGCGACGTGCGGCCTTGGTCTCGGGCGCGTCGCTCGCAGCTCCCGCGAGGCCCGCGGACTCGCGGCGCGCGCGGTTCACGAGCACCCAACGGGCGGCAGCGACGAGCAGCAGGAACACGAGGATCGCGCCGGCGGCCGGCACGGATCCGCCCATGTCGTCCTTCTCCTGCAGCACCGCCGCGGCGCTGATCACGAACACGAGCGTGCCGATCAGCCCCTCGGCGATCATCATGCCGCTCGTGACCGCCATGCCGAGCAGTCCGCAGATCGCAGCGATCGATTCCAGATCGCCCATGCCCACGCCGGGCAGGTTGTGGGGAGAGAACAGGTCCATGTCGTGGAGCCTACCCGGAGCGGCTACGCACCCACGCGGTCGCGCTTGCGCTTCTTGGGGAGGTTCTCCTCGATCCACTGGACGATCGCGCCGGCCACGTCCACCTCCGATGCGAACTCGATGCCCTCGAGGCCGGGTGAGGCGTTGACCTCGATCACGAGCGGACCGCGCTCGGAGCGCAGCAGGTCGACGCCCGCGACCGGCAGCCCGAGCGCCTTCGCGGCCTTCACCGCGAGGCGCCGCTCGCGCTGCGTCAGCTTCACCTTCTCGGTGGTGCCGCCTTGGTGCACGTTGGCGCGAAACTCGCCGGGTGCGCCCACGCGCCGCATCGCCGCCACCACGCGCCCGCCGACCACGATCACGCGCAGATCGGCGCCCTTTGCCTCCTTGATGAACTCCTGCACGATCACGTCGGCCTTGAGGCCCTCGAACGCCTGCAGCACGCTCTTGGCGGCCTTCTTCGTCTCCGCGAGCACCACGCCCACGCCCTGGGTGCCCTCGAGCAGCTTGATCACCACGGGTGGTCCGCCGAGGCGTTCGAGCAGGTCGTCGAGGTCGCTCGCGCGGCGCGCGAACAGCGTGTGCGGGATCGCGGCCTTCTCGCGCGCGAGCAGCTGCAGCGAGCGAAGCTTGTCTCGCGCGCGCACGAGCGCGATCGACGGGGTGACCGTGAACACGCCCTGCGTCTCGAACTGGCGCACGATCGAGCTGCCGTACTCGGTCACGCTCGCGCCGATGCGCGGGATGATCGCGTCGACGTCCACGAGCGGCTCACCGTCGAAGAACACGCGCGGACCGGTGTTCGAGACCTCGACGTAGCAGCGGGTGTGGTCGATCACGCGACACGAGTGGCCGCGGGCGACCGCCGCCTCCACGAGCCGGCGGGTCGAGTACAGGCGCTTGCCGCGCGAGAGCACGAGCAGGTTGAGCTGCCGCGGCGATGCCTGCTCGGCCTGCGGCGTGACCACCGGAGTCGGATCGGTGGCGCGACGTGCAGCGTTGGCAGCGTCGTCGGTCGCGGCGCTCGGGCCGGGTGCGGTAGGTGCGGAATCGATCACGTGGGTCGCATGTTAGCGGCCCACGCGGAGCGTTTCAGGCAGCGGCCGACCACGGGCCGGCGACCACGCCGCCGCCCATCGCGCCGATTATCGCGCCCGCCGCGCCGTAGCGACCGATCATCTCGGCGCGCGTGCCGAACACCATCGGGTTGACCGCCTCCCGCGCACAGGCCGCGGCGGCATAGCCGCCGCCCGCGAGCACGCCGATCCCGATCCCGATCGGCACGGCGATCGAGAGGGTGTCGCCCCACGTCAGCCCCTCCGGGCCCGGATGGTCGCTCCCGGCCGCCGTCACGGCGTTGGTGATGCCGAGCGCCAGCGCTCCCGCGCCGACGATCCCCGAGCCCACTGCCCATGCATTCATTCGATCCCCCTGATACGTGGCTGCGCACACGACGGCGCGCTCCTCCACCCGGGCATCGGTCGGCAGCGCCCGCGCGAACCGTCGCGGCCACGCATCGGTTCGATCCTGGACTCGCCGCGTGGCGGCGGTGGTCGTCGCCCCTCCTCCGGCGGTGGCGGCTACTCTTCCTCGTCGAGGGAGTCGCCCACGCGCGTGCGCGAGACATCCACGAGGAAGTTGCCGCGCAGCAGCCGGCGACCGAGCAGGACCGGGTAGCTCATCGCCTCGCGGTCGGCAAGGTTGAACTTCGTTCGAATCGTGCGCCCGGCGATCACCACGTCGGCCGCGATCACGTGCCGTTCCTGCACCTCGCCGTTGCTCGAGCGCACGGTGCGGGTGGCGACGCGGCGGGCGCGAAAGCGACGCCCGTTGTAGTCGGGGTGCTCGGGGTCGAGCAGCGTGAACGAGATGTCGCTCGTTCCGTCCTCCGACTCGGCCTCCACGCGCACGTCGGTGCAGTGGATGCTCGAGGTGCGCGCGCCGGTGTCGACCTTGGCCTCGAGCGCGAGCAGGCCGAAGCGTGGAAAGTCGACGCGCTCGACGCGACCGATCACCTTCAGCTCGTTGGGAGTGGGCGGCACCACCGGCGAATCGTAGCTGAGGCGGGCGACGACGAGTCAGCCGGTGGGGACGACGACCTCGAACACCACCGGCGCGACGTAGCTGCCGAGGCGCTGATCGGGTGCCGTGCGCACGCCGAATCGAAGCGCAACGGTCGCATCGACGGTGCCGACGGTGGTGGATTCGGCGACCTTCGATCCCGGAGCGCCGAGCGTTGCGGGCACCGCGTTCCAGGCATCGGTGTCGGTTGCGGCGCAGTTCGCGCCCGGATCCTCCGTCCAGGTTCCGGACACGCCGGCGCCGCTCACCGTGCGCAGGCAGGCTCCGAAGAGCGCAGCATCGGCGGTCGTGAAATCGTCGTCGTCACCGTTGCCGGGAATGTTGTCCTCGCCGTCGGCGTCGTAGTTGGGAATCGGCCACCCCTTGAAGACCAGGATGAATGCGTCGTTGGGATCGTTCGCGAGCATTGCGAGGCGCCCGTCCGCCAG
>JAGQUL010000159.1 GCA_020438525.1 Thermoleophilia bacterium
ATCGTGTGCCCGACCATGTCGGGGAACACGGTGCTCGAGCGCGACCACGTGCGCACCATGCGCTTCGTTCCGTCCTCGTTCATCGAACGGATGCGGCTGATCAGGCGCTCCTGGACGAACGGTCCCTTGCGGCTGCTGCGACTCATGCCTGCTTACCTCGACTGCTTTCCGCGCTTGCGACCGCGCACGATGAGCTTGTTGGACGTCTTCTTGGGGTTGCGGGTGCGGTAGCCGCGCGTCGGCACGCCCCACGGCGTGACGGGGTTGCGACCGCCGCTCGTCTTGCCCTCGCCACCACCGTGCNNCCGTGCGGGTGGTCGACCGGGTTCATCACGACGCCTCGCACCTTGGGGCGACGACCGAGCCAGCGGGTTCGACCGGCCTTGCCACCCTTGGTGTTCTGGTGCTCGGCGTTGCCGACGGTTCCGACCGTCGCGCGGCACTCGAGGCGCACGCGGCGCATCTCGCCGCTCGGCAGGCGAAGCACTGCGTACTCGCCGTCCTTGCCGACGAACTGGATCGACGTGCCGGCGCTGCGTGCCATCTGCGCGCCCTTGCCGGGCTGCAGCTCGACGCAGTGCACCACGGTACCGACCGGCATGTTGGCCAGCGGCATCGCGTTGCCCGGCTTGATGTCGGCGTCGGGGCCGCTCACCACGGTCTGGCCGACCTCGAGCCGCTGCGGCGCGATGATGTAGGCCTTGGTGCCGTCGGTGTAGTGCAGCAGGGCGATGCGTGCGGTTCGGTTGGGGTCGTACTCGATCGAGGCGACCTTCGCCGGCACGCCGTCCTTGCGGCGCTTGAAGTCGATCACGCGGTAGCGGCGCTTGTGGCCACCGCCGCGATGGCGGGTGGTGATGCGACCGTTGTTGTTGCGGCCGCCGGTCTTGTGGATGCCCTTCGTGAGGGACTTCTGGGGCTCGTTGCCCTTCGTCACCTCTGCGAAGTCGCTGATCTCCATGAATCGGCGACCGGGGCTGGTAGGTCGAAAGCGCTTGGTGGGCATGTCAGTGCACCCCCTCGAAGATCTGGATCGTGTCGCCGTCCTTGAGCTTCACGACCGCGCGCTTGTAACCGGGGCGGGTGCCCTGGAACGTGCCGCGGCGCTTCGGCTTGGACTTGACGGTGGACGTGTTCACGCTGAGCACGGTCACGCCGGGGTTCGTCTGCTCGACGGCGGCGCGGATCTGGCCCTTGGTCGCGTCCTTGTGGACCTTGAACACGTAGCGGTTGTGCTCGAGCCCGGCATACGACTGCTCGCTCTGCACGGGCGCAAGGATGACGTTGCGCAGTTCCATCAGGCCTCGGCCCCTTCCAGCTGCTTGAGGACCGTCTCCGACACGACGAGGCCGCGGCCCCACATCACGTCGGCCACGTCGATGTCGCTCGATGCGACGACGATGACGTCCTCGAGGTTCCTGAAGCTCTTCCAGACCGCGTCCTGCTCGACCGAGCAGATCACCGTGAGCTTCCGGCCGGCACCCTCGAACTTCCAGTCGGCGCGCAGCTTCGCCGCGGCCTTGGTGCTCGGGGTCGTCAGTGCGTCGTCGGCGAGCACCGCCAGCGATCCGCGCTGCGCGTGCAGCGAGACGGCGGCGTGCAGCGCCTTGACGCGCTCCTTCTTGTTCACCTTGCCGCCGTACTCGCGCGGCTGCGGGCCGAACACGACACCGCCGGTGCGCCACTGCGGCGCACGGGTCGTGCCCTGTCGAGCGCGGCCGGTGCCCTTCTGGCGCCACGGCTTCGCGCCGCCACCGGCAACCTTGCCGCGGCTCTTGACCGCGTGGGTGCCCTGGCGTCGCCACAGCAGCTCGTTGCGCACGACGTGCCAGACGAGGTGCTCGTTCCAGTCGGTCGAGAACGCGTCGCCCTTGAGGTCGACGGTGCCCGAGCCACCAAGCTTTGGTGCGTTGGCCGTCGCCATTACTCGCTCACCACCACGACGAACCCGTTCTTGTGGCCGGGCACGCTGCCCTTGACGAGGAGCAGGTTCTTCTCCTCGTCGACCTTGACGACCTTCAGGCCGAGCTGGGTGATGCTCTTCGCACCCATGTGGCCCGGCATGCGCTGGCCCTTGATCACGCGGCTCGGCCAGGCGCTCGCGCCGATCGAGCCCGGGGCGCGCTTGTTGTGCGAGCCGTGGCTCATCGGGCCGCGACCGAAGTTGTGGCGCTTGATCGTGCCGGCGAAGCCCTTGCCCTGGCTGACGCCACGGACCTTGATCTTCTGGCCGGGCTCGAAGCGGCCGACGGTCACCTCGTCGCCCTGGGCGACGTCGGTGAAGTCACGGATCTCGACGAGGCGGCGGTAGCCGCCG
>JAGQUL010000019.1:0-420 GCA_020438525.1 Thermoleophilia bacterium
GGCATGATGCCGCACCCCGAGCGCGCCGTGCACGACTGGATGGGATCGAGCGACGGTGTCCTGGCGTTCGAGTCGCTGCGCCGCCACGTCGAGCAGTCCACGCTCCAGCGACACGCCCCGGAGGGTGCACATGTCGTCGCCTGACACGATGGTCATCGAGCCGCCGACGCTCCGCGACGGCGAGCCCACCCCCGACGAGATCGCCGCGGGCGCATACGAGCAGGCGACGCTGCGCCCCGGCGAGTACGAGCGCGCGTGCGAGCTGCTCGGTCGTCGCCCCACCTGGACCGAGGCGAGCATCGTGGGCGTGATGTGGAGCGAGCACTGCTCCTACAAGTCGACGAAGCACCTGCTGCGCACGCTGCCCACCAGCGGCGACGCGGTGCTGCAGGGTCCCGGCGAGAACGCCGGCGTGGTCGA
>JAGQUL010000019.1:446-3488 GCA_020438525.1 Thermoleophilia bacterium
AGGTCGAGAGCCACAACCACCCGTCTGCCGTGGAGCCCTACCAGGGTGCCGCCACCGGCGTGGGCGGCATCCTTCGCGACGTGTTCACGATGGGCGCGCGCCCCGTCGCGATCCTCGACGCGCTCCGATTCGGCCCGATCACGCAGGGCGCCGAGCGCGCCACCGAGAGCCGGCGCCTGCTCGCCGGCGTGGTGGCGGGGATTGCCGGCTACGGCAACTGCGTCGGCGTGCCCACCGTCGGCGGCGAGGTCGAGTTCGATCCGGCCTACGCGCGCAACCCGCTCGTCAACGCGATGTGCATCGGCCTGATGCGCCACGACGAGCTGCAGCTCGGCGCGGCAACCGGAACCGGCAACCCCGTGCTCTACGTCGGCGCACGCACCGGCCGCGACGGCATCCACGGCGCCACCTTCGCGAGCGTCGACGACCCCCACGCGCACGAGCGCAGCGCGGTGCAGGTCGGCGACCCGTTCCGCGAGAAGCTGCTGATCGAGGCGTGCCTCGAGCTGTACGCCTCGGGCATCGTGGTGGGCGTGCAGGACATGGGCGCCGCCGGCCTCACGAGCTCGGCAGTGGAGATGGCGGCCCGCGCCGGCAGCGGCATCGAGCTCGACCTCGACCGGGTGCCGCGCCGCGAGCCCGGGATGGCCCCGTGGGAGCTCATGCTCAGCGAGTCGCAGGAGCGGATGCTCGTGGTGGTCCGGGCAGGGACCGAGCGCGAGGCGCGCGCGATCTTCGATCGCTGGGACCTCGACTGCGTGCAGGTCGGCGCAGTGACCGACACCGGCACGCTCACGCTGCGCGAGGCCGGCGAGGTGGTCTGTCGCCTGCCGCTCTCGATGCTCGTCGACGACACGCCCGAGTACCGCTGGCCGAGCGAGCCGCAGCCCGTGCAGCGATTGGACGACGACCAGCTGGCCACGATCACGGACCTCGACGCGGCGACCGCCGCCGGTGCGCTGCTCGACCTGCTGGCACGCCCGACGATCGCGTCGAAGCGCTGGATCCACGACCAGTTCGACTCGATGGTCGGGGCCGCCACCGCGGTGCGACCCGGCTCCGATGCGGCAGTGCTGCGCGTGCGCGGCACCGATCGCGCGCTCGCCGCGAGCATCGACTGCTGCGGGCGCTGGTGCGCACGCGACCCCTACGCCGGCGCGATGCACGCGGTGGCCGAGGCGACGCGCAACGTCGCGTGCAGCGGCGCGCGCCCGCTCGCGATCACCGACTGCCTCAACTTCTCGAACCCCGAGCTGCCGCACGTCGCGTGGCAGCTCGAGCAGGCGATCGCCGGGATGGGCGACGCGTGCCGCGCGCTCGACACGCCGGTCACCGGCGGGAACGTCTCGCTCTACAACCGCACCGACGGCATCGACATCCATCCCACGCCGGTCGTCGGCGCGGTCGGGGTGCTCGACGACGCCGAGCGTGCCACCACGATCGCGTGGCAGCCCGACCACGAGCTGCTGCTGGTCGGCCCGGCCGGGGCGGTCGCGCTCGACGCGACGGAGTACCTCGCATCGCTCGACACGGCGCTTGCAGGCGGCGCACCGCCGATCGACCTCGAGGTCGAGGCGCGCGTGCAGCGACTGCTCGTCGCCGCGATCGGCAGCGGCCTGGTGGCGAGCGCGCACGACTGCAGCGACGGCGGCGTGGCGGTGACGCTCGCCGAGTCGGCGATCGCCGGTGGCGTGGGCGCGAGCATCGACGTGGCGCCGCTGGTCGAAGCGACCGGCAGGGTCGACGCCGCGCTGTTCGGCGAGGGGGCCTCGCGGGTGGTGGTGCAGGTCGCCGCAGCGCAGCGCGATGCGTTCGAGCAGCTCGCTCGCGCGCACGACGTGCAGGTCACGGCGCTCGGCACCGCCGCAGGAACGTCGCTCGTGATCCGAGCCGGCACCGACGTGCTCATCGACGAGCCGCTCGCCGCGCTCGCCGCGGCGCACGCAGGCACGCTGCCGCGCCTCATGGAAGGAATCCAGCACGCGTGACCGCTCCCCTGCGCAGCATCGACCTGCCCGAACGCAAGCTCAACGAGGAGTGCGGCGTGTTCGCGATCGCCGGCGACGAGCTCGCCGCCGAACGCACGCGCCTCGCGCTCGTGGCGCTCCAGCATCGGGGCCCGGAGAGCGCCGGGATCGCCACGGTCGACGGGCTCGGCGGGATGTTCCACCACCGCGGCATGGGGCTCGTGAGCGAGGCGCTGCCCGAATCCGGGCTCGACCAGCTCGCGGCGGGATCGAGCGCGGTCGGGCACGTGCGCTACTCGACCACCGGATCGAGCTGCATCGCCAACGCGCAGCCGCTCGTGTTCGCGTTCTCGCGCGGCAACATCGCGCTGGCGCACAACGGCAACCTCGTGAACGCCGGAACGCTGCGACACGAGCTCGAGGCCGAGGGTGCGATCTTCCAGACCACGTCCGACACGGAGGTCGTGGCGCACCTGGTCGCGCGCTCCGGCGAGCCCGACCTGACCGACGCGATCCGCCACGCGCTCGCCGCGGTCGAGGGCGGGTTCGCGATGTGCGTGCTCGCCGACGATCGGCTCGTCGCCGCACGCGACGCGCACGGCCTGCGCCCGCTCGTGCTCGGTCGCACCGACGACGGCGCCTGGTGCGTCGCGAGCGAGAGCTGCGCGCTCGACATCGTCGGCGCCGAGTTCGTGCGCGACGTGGAGCCCGGCGAGCTGCTCGTGCTCTGGCCCGACGGGTCGATCGAGCAGTCGCGGTTCGCGGAGCCCGCCGCGCGCGCGCTCTGCACGTTCGAGCACATCTACTTCGCGCGCCCCGACTCCGACGTGGACGGCCACAACGTCCACGCCACGCGCAAGCGGTTCGGCGCGCTGCTCGCCGACATCGCCCCGGCCGATGCCGACCTGGTGATCGGCGTGCCCGACTCCTCGACCTCCGCCGCGATCGGGTACGCCGAGCGCTCCGGCACGCCGTTCGAGATCGGGCTGGTCAAGAACCGCTACGTCGGGCGCACGTTCCTCGCGCCCAGCCCGGAGCTGCGTGCGAGCGGCGTGCGGATGAAGCTGAGCGCCGT
>JAGQUL010000160.1 GCA_020438525.1 Thermoleophilia bacterium
AACGTGCGCTCGCTCATGCGTGCACCGCCGATCGGTCGAGGTCGGTCGCGTAGCGCCACATCACGAGGGCGTCTTCCCCGGTGTCCTGGTAGTAGCCGCGGCGCCGCCCGGCGTGCTCGAACCCGCAGGCCTCGTACAGGCCGATCGCGGCGTCGTTGCCGTCGCGCACCTCGAGCGTCCAGCCCTCCCCCGCGCCCAGCACGCGCGTGCGGTCGAGCAGCTCGGCAACGAGTCGCCGAGCGATCCCGCGTCCGCGAGCAGACGGGTCGACGAGCACGTTCATGACGTGCCACGCGTCGCCGATCCGTGCCGCGAGCGCCGCACCGACGAGCCGGTCACCGGCGCCGTGGTCGCGCGCGGCGAGCCGCACCGCGTCGCCGGCCGGACGATCGAGCTCGTCCTGGTACATCGAGCGGGTCCAGGGCGTGTCGAAACAGCGCGCCTCGACCTCGAGGAGCGCGTCGAGGTCGTTGGTGGAGAGCACGTCGAGCACCACGTCCATTCGCGGTGGGGCCGCATCGGGTTCACGCCCGTAGGCGGGGACGACGACCAGCGCGTCGCCGCTGTCGTCGGCGTGCAGTGCAGCGCGGCGTCGGTTCGCCGCGACGATCGCGAGCCCGTCGGGCGTGGGCGTGGTGGGATCGGGCGCGTCGGCCGCAGCGAACACGCGAACGGCGCCGACCGCGAGCGGCGGGGCGTCGTCGCCCCACGAGAACTCCTGGACGAAGCACTCGCCGCGACCTGCGGCGATCGACACGTCGAACGATGCCGCCGACTGCGTGGTGCGAGCGATGCTCGCTGCCGCCACCTCGAGCGACGACATGGCGTGCAGCGGCACGCCGAGCGCCTCGGCCAGGCCGCGGGCGGTGGACACGCCGACGCGCAGGCCGGTGAACGTTCCGGGGCCGGTGCCGACCACGATCGCGTCGATCGACGAGCGCTCGATGCCGGCCTCGGCCACGAGCGAGTCGATGAGCGCGAGCAGCCCCTGGGCACGCCCGT
Source organism: Thermoleophilia bacterium (assembly GCA_020438525.1). Next base: position 1,003 of record JAGQUL010000160.1, read on the forward strand.
CGACGGTGCCGCCGGCGAGCAGCTCGCCCTGCTCGGTGCACAGCGCGGCCACGGGCGCGTCGGTGGCGGAATCAAGGCAGAGCAGGGGCATGCGCGGAGTCTACGGACTCACGTGCGCGCGCGAGCCAGTCGAGCGCCCCCAACCGCGAAAACCCGGGGCTGCTAGCCGAGCGTCGCCAGGGCAGCGGCGAGCGCGTCCACGCGATCGGCCGGCGGCGCGATGCGCGCGATCCGCGACTCGAGCGTGACCATCTCGAGCCGCAGCACCCACGTGGGTCGATCGGCGAGCCACGGGCGGATCGGCTCGGGCCACTCCACCAGCGCGATCGCATCGCCGGCGAAGTACGGCTCGAGGTCGCCCCAGGCCGCGTCGTCGAGCTCGCTGCCGAGCTGGCGGTAGCAGTCGAGGTGGGCGAGCGTGCGCCCGCCGGCGAGGGCGTAGGCGTGGGCGATCGTGTAGGTCGGGCTGCGGGCGGGCTCGACGCTGCCGAGCGCGCGCGCCACGGCACCGGTGAAGGTGGTCTTGCCGGCACCGAGGTCGCCGTGGAGCTCGACCACGTCGCCGTCGCGCAGCAGGGGCGCGAGCGCGCCGGCCAGTCGCTCGGTGGCAGCCAGGTCGGGCAGCTCGATCGTGCTGGGTTCGGTCACGGCGTGGCTCATACGTCGAAGGTCAGCTGCGGCTCGTCGCTCGAGGGCTCGGTCGGTGGTGCGGGATCGGCGTCAGGCGCGGGCGTGTCAGGCGCGGGCGTGTCGGACGCGGTCGGGGGCACGGTCGTCGTCGCCGCTCGATCGGTGCGTGCTGCTGCGCGTGCGCCGCGCAGGAGCTGGCCGAGCGCTCGGGCGTCGGCCTCGAGGTCGCCGAGCAGGCTCGGAACGTGCAGGGCGGCGGCGGGGTGGTAGAGCGGCCACACCACCGCGTCACGCCCCTGCAGCGATGCGTGGATCATCGATCCGTGGGCGTCGGCGAGGCGCTCGTGGCGGCCGGTCACCAGGCGCAGGGGCAGGCCGCCGAGCGTCACCACGACCCGGGGCTGCACGAGCGCGATCTCGCGAAACAGCCAGCCGCCGCACGCCTCGACCTCGTCGGGGAACGGGGTTCGGCCGGTCGGGGGACGACACTTCACCACGCTCGTCAGGAACACGTCGCTGCGGGTGAGGCCCGCGAGCTCGAGGATGCGCTCGAACAGCTCGCCCACGCGCCCGTCGAGCAGGGTTCCGGATCGGTCGTCGTGGTAGCCCGGGGATTCGGTGACGACGAGCACGTCGGCGGTGTCGGGCCCGGAGCCCACCACGACCTGGGTGCGGTCGCGGCGCAGCCGGCACAGGTCACACGCCGAGGCGTGGCGCTCGAGCTGCTCGATCCCGTCGAGTTCGTGGACGCGCACGCGCCCGGCACGATCGACGGGTGCGCCGGGGTGCATCAGCCGCAGCCGCCGCAGCCGCCACCGCAGCAGCCGCCCTGTCGACCGCCGCTGCCGGCGGGGCCGGGCAGGCAGCCGTCGATCTCGACGGTGGTGCCACCGCTGGAGACCTTCGCGCGGAAGGGCGAGTAGAGCTTCACGACATCGGCCGACGCGCAGCTGGGGCACTGCTGGTCGTCCATCGGCTCGTCGATGCCGAGCAGGTCGTCGTAGCGGGTGTCGCAGTCGCGGCAGAGGAACTCGTAGACAGGCATGCCTGAATCCTAGCGCGCGCCGGCGCGTGCCCGCTCCGCTGGTGCGTCGTGGCGGGGTGGACGCGTGCGGCGACGGCGCGCGTCAAGCACGAACACGCCGACCATCGCGCCCACCGCGCCGAACGTGAGCACGTACTCGAGGTTGTCGAGCCAGCTGGTCGGCGCGGGCTCGTAGAACAGGCCGCCGCGCAGCGAGCCGGTGCGCCCATCGGCGGTCCGAACGGGGATGCTCCAGGAACTCACGCGCGTGCGGTCGCGTGCGGAGCGGGGGTCGAACTCGTCCGGTGGCGTCCCCATCGGGGGATACGACACCTCGAGGTCGGGCGACGACGACACGCGCTGCAGCTTGAGCGGCTGGTCGTCGTCGTCCGTGATCGTTCGGCGGAACGCGCCGGAGGGGCCGACGCGCGCGAACACGTTTCCGTCGGGATCGAGCAGCTCGAGGTCGGTTGCAAGGGTGCTGCGGACGTGCAGGCCGGCGTCCATGTCGATCACGGTCACGTCGAGCGCGGACGGGTCGATCGGCACGGCCTCGACCTGGGCGACGTAGCTGCCGATCCCGATCGAATGGGCGCCTGCCGCGGCGGGCGTGAGCCCTGCGACCACGAGCGCGACGACGGTGGCGATTGCTGCTGCGGACTTCTGAACCATCTACGGGTGATTGTTGCATGCTGGCGGTTCGCTACACGTCGGTAGGGCGATGCAGGCGGCGACCTCCGACGCGCTCCCTAGGATCCCGTGCAGATGGAACTCGAGCTCGGACCACTGCGATTCGGGATCGTCGGCGCAGGCCGGCTGGGCTGCGTCGTGGGGCGGGCGCTGCAGCGACAGGGGCTCGAGGTCGTGCATGCGTCGAGCGCGAGTGCGGAGGGGCGCGAGCGTGCGTCGAAGCTGCTCGAGGTTCCGGTGCACGAGGACCCCGTCGCGGTGACGCAGCAGGTCGACTGCGTGCTGCTGTGCGTCCCCGACCACGCGATGGCGGAGGTCGTTGCGCGCGTCGCGACGCAGCGTCCCGACGACGCGTCACCGATCCGGTTGCGGGTGGTGTCGATGTCGGCGTTCGGCGGGCTCGCGCTGCTCGATCCGCTGGTCGATGCGGGGCACGAGGTCGCGGTGCTGCACCCGATGGCGAGCATCAACGACGACGACGCGGTGCTGAGCGGTGCGGGGGCCGCGGTGGGCTCTGCGAACGATGCGATGCGAACGATGGCGCATGCATTGGCGCATGCGCTCGAGCTGCACCCGTTCGACCTCGCCGACGAGGCGTGGGCGCTGCATGCGGCGGCGTGCACGTTCGCGGCGAACGGCGCGACCGCGCTGATGAGCGCGATCGAGGACCTCGCGGCGGAGGCGGGCGAGCATCCCGAGATGGCGCGCGCTGCGTACGGCCAGCTGGCGATGGTCGCGATCGATCGCGCGATGCGGCTGGGCACGGTTCCGGCGCTGGCCGGCCCGATCCTGCGGGGCGATGCGGGCGCCGTGGCGGCGCAGCTGACCGCGGTGCGCGGCAGCGCGTCGCAGACGGATGCCCTGTTCATCCCGATCGTGGCGACGATCGCGAATCGGGCGTTCACGTCGGGCCGGATCGGCATGGACGCGCACCGCGAGGTGCTCGAGGCGGTGCTCGACCCGACGCAGTTCGAGGACGGCGAGTTCCGTTACCGGAAGGGCGACGACTGATGCGGGTGCTCGTCACGGCGGAGGAAGTGCGACACCAGGTCGATGTCGCGCGACGACGCGGTGATCGCGTCGGCCTGGTTCCCACGCGCGGGGACCTGCACGACGGGCACGCGTCGCTCGTGCGCCACGCGCGGGCACAGTGCGACCTGGTGCTGGTCACGATCGTGCGTCCCGACGGCTCGCCGGCGTTCCACGAGCGCTCGGACGAGTCTGTCGCGCGCAATGCAGGTGCGGACCTGCTCTGGCGTCCGATGCCGGGGCCGCTGGTCACGAATGCGTCGCTGCGCGTGGTTCCGACCCGCAGGCCCGAGCTCGCGGACCTCGCCACTGCGGCAGCGCAGCAGCTGGGGATCGTGCGACCGGACGTCGCGTATGCGGGCGAGGAGCACTATGACCACGCGCGGCTGCTGCGCGACGTGGCGCGCGACCTGCTGCTGCCGGTCGAGGTGCGGATGACTGCCACGCCGAGGGATCCCGACGGGATCCCGGTGGGTGCGGCGTCACGGGAGCTGGATGCGACGACGCGCGCGGACGCAGCAGCGATCCCGCGTGCGCTCGAGGCCGTGGCACGTTCGGTGCAGGAGGGCGAGCGGTCGCTGTTCCGCCTGCGGGCGCGGGCCGAGGGGCGGCTTGCCGATGGTGGCAGCGCGCTCGAGGTCGAGGACGTGGCGACCGTGGATCCGGCGACGTTCGAGCCGGTCGACGTGTTCGATCGCCCCGTGCTGATGGTCGTGCGTGCGAAGGTCGCTGGCATGCCGGTGGTGGATTCCCGGCTGCTCGAGCCGACGGCGGCCGCCGCCGACGCGTAGGGCCGCGACACCACCGATTTTCGTGCGATCCGGTGCAGCCTCCGCACCCCTCCAAAGCCACCCACCGATTTTCGTGCGATCCAGTGCAGCCTCCGCACCCCTCCGGAGCCACCCACCGATTTTCGTGCGATCCGGTGCAGCCTCCGCAACCTTCCGGCACCACCCACCGATCTTCGTGCGACAGTCCGCGAACCGTGTATCGAGGCCTGATCGCCCGAAAATCACAGGACGATCGCACGAAAATCGGTGGCGGGCTGGCACGAGGTGCGCCGCTGCACGCGATCGCACGAAAATGTGCGGTCGACATAGGGACTGACCAACAGCTTCGAATCCAGGTCGGAGCTCGCGCGCCGCAATCGGCTCCAGAACGCAACGGTACGCGAACACTCTGAATCGACCACCCCCTCATGCATGCGCAAGGTCCTGCCGATGATGGTGTCGATGCCTTCTGCCGGGGGGCGTTCGATGCGCTTCACGGCGTGCTGCCCTCCGGTACTTCATCTACACGAACGTGATCGGAGTCGGAATCATGCACCGCGACAACTCATCGGACGCGGAGCGCAACCAGGAGGAAGCCGGACAGACGATGGCCGAGTACGCCGTCGTGCTGTCGGTCATCACGCTCGCGATCCTGCTGACGATCCAGCTGCTCGGCGATACGTCGGGCGGGATCATCCAGCAGGTCGCAGACCACCTCTAGCGCGCCGCGCATCCGACCAGCATCCGAAGGTCGTCGCCGCCTCGAGCACTCAGCTCGACGCGGCGGCGGCCTTCGACTTCTTCGCGGCAGTCGACTTCTTCGCAGCCTTCGGCTTCGCCGATGCCGGCTTGCGATCGGCCTGCTTCGCGGCGGCCTTCGCCCGTGATGCGCGCCGCTTCGGTCGCGCGATCGGCTCCGGGTCGCTGTCGTGGTCGGCGTCGACGAGCTTCGCCAGGTACGTGCCGGTGTGCGACGGCCCGACCGCCGCGACCTGCTCCGGCGTGCCGTTGGCGATCACCTCACCCCCGCCGTTGCCACCCTCCGGCCCCATGTCGACGATGTAGTCGGCGCACTTGATCACGTCGAGGTTGTGCTCGAT
>JAGQUL010000161.1:0-393 GCA_020438525.1 Thermoleophilia bacterium
ACGCCCTGGTGCGCGCCGATCGGCTTGCCGAACGAGCTGCGCTCGGTCGCGTACTTCGCGGCCAGGTCGAATGCTGCCTGTGCGATTCCGAGCGCCTGTGCGGCGATCGTGATGCGACCGCCGTCGAGCGTCTGCATCGCGATCCGGAAGCCCTTGCTGCGCTCGCCGAGCAGCTGTGATGCGTCGACCTCCACCGCGTCGTAGACCATGTCGACGGTGTTGGACGAGTTGAGGCCCATCTTCTCCTCGACGCGCCCGACCGACAGCCCGGCCGCATCACCGGGGACGAGGAAGCACGATACGCCGCGGGCGTCCGTCGTCCCCTCCTCCGTGCGGGCGAAGGTGATGAACGAGCCGGCATGGCCGCCGTTGGTGATCCACTGCTTGGTGCCG
>JAGQUL010000161.1:523-2009 GCA_020438525.1 Thermoleophilia bacterium
CCTTCTGCTCGTCGGTGCCCCAGTGCAGGATCGGGAGCGTGGATGCGCTCGTGTGCACGGCCATGGTCACGCCCACGCCCGCGTCGGCGCGCGAGAGCTCCTCCACCACGAGCACGTAGCTGAGGAAATCCATGCCGGCACCGTCGTACTCCTCGGGCACGCAGACGCCCATCAGTCCGAGCTCGGCGAGCTCGGCGTAGAGGGAGCGGTCGAACACGTGGCCGCGGTCCCAGTCGGCGGCATTGGGGGCGATCCGCTGGGCGGCGAAGTCGCGCACCATCGAGCGCACTTCTCGCTGGTGGTCGGCGAGGTCGAACTGGGCGGCGGAGTCGGCGGTGCTGGTCATGACTCGATCCTACGCGTCGTGGGGCGCGGGACGGCGAGCGGCGAGCGGCGAGCGACGAGCGTCAGTACGTGTAGACGCCGCGACCGACCTTGCGGCCGAGGCGGCCGGCGGCGACGTACTGGCGCAGCAGCGGGGCGGGGCGATACTTGGGGTCGCCGAGCTCGTCGTGGAGCACCTCGCAGATGGCAAGGCAGGTGTCGAGCCCGATCAGGTCGGCGAGCGCGAGCGGACCCATCGGGTGGGCCATCCCGAGCTTCATCACCGTGTCGATGCCCTCGGCGTCGCCGATGCCTTCGCCGAGCACGAAGAACGCCTCGTTCACGAGCGGCATCAGGATGCGGTTCGCGATGAACCCCGGGACGTCCTTGGAGTGGACGGGCTCCTTGCCCAGGTCGCGGGCGAGCTCCATCACGAGGTCGGTGGCCGCGGGCGCGGTCTCGAGGCCGCTGATCACCTCGACGAGCTTGAGCACCGGCACGGGGTTCATGAAGTGCATGCCCACGACGTGCTGCGGGTGGCGGGTGGCGGCGGCGATCTTGGTGATCGAGATCGACGAGGTGTTGGTGGCGAGGATCGCGCCGCGCGGCATCCGCTGGTCGAGGTCGGCGAAGATGCGGAGCTTCAGCTCCTCGTTCTCGGTGGCGGCCTCGATCGCGAGCTGGATGCCGGCGAGGTCGACGTCGTCGAGGTCGCGGACGTAGGTGATCCCCTCGGTGGCGCCGTGCAGCTGGTCGTCGTCGAGCTTGCCCTTCTCGTGCAGCTTCGAGGCGCTCCTGGTGATCGTCGCCTTGGCGCGCTCGAGCTGGTCGGCGCTCACGTCGGCGAGCAGGACGCGGCGACCGGCCTGGGCGAACACCTGGGCGATGCCGCTGCCCATCTGGCCGGCGCCCACGACGAGCACGCCGCGCACGTCGGCGGGCGACCCCGGGATCGCGATCGAGGTGGTGGTGGCTTCGGTGCTGGGGGCGTCGGTCGTGGTCATGCCGCCGATGCTACCTGCCTTCAGCCGCGTGCGGCGATGGCGGCGAGGCGCGCGGGCGAGACGTGGATCGCGGGCGACGTGCGGTCGACTGCGCGGTTGCCGGTCTTCCTGCGCTTCTTGGGCTTGCCGGGCGCGGGGGCGGCCGGGGCGGCCGGGGC
>JAGQUL010000162.1 GCA_020438525.1 Thermoleophilia bacterium
GGGAGGCGCTCGATGAATCCGACGGTGTCGGTGACGAGGTATCGACGACCGCCACGCTCGAAGGCGCGGGTCGTGGGATCGAGCGTCTCGAACAGCCGGTTCGCCATGCTCACGTCGGACCCGGTGAGCGCGTTGAGCAGCGTCGACTTGCCGGCGTTGGTGTATCCGGCGAGCGCGACCTTCGGGATGATCGACTGCTGGCGCGCTGACCGCTGGGTCCTGCGGCGCGACTCGAGCTCCTTGAGTCGCTGTCGCAGGATCGAGATCCTGCGACGCGCAAGGCGACGGTCGGTCTCGAGCTGCGACTCGCCCGGTCCGCGGGTGCCGACTCCGCCGCCGAGGCGTTCGAGGTGCTGCCACATGCCGCGCATGCGTGCGAGGTTGTACTCGAGCTGCGCCAGCTCCACCTGCGTCTTGCCCTCCGCGGTGTGCGCGTGCAGGGCGAAGATGTCGAGGATCACGGCGGTGCGGTCGAGCACGCGACGCTTCAGGCGATCCTCGAGCGCACGCTGCTGGCGCGGTGTGATCGCATCGTCGATCACGACGATGTCGGGATCGAGGTGCTCGACGAGCTGCTTCAGCTCGTCCACCTTGCCGGTGCCCAGGAACGTGGTCGGATGCGGATCCTCGCGGCGCTGCGAGACCGCGCCGACCGTCTCCACGCCCGCAGTGCGCAGCAGCTCGCGGATCTCCTCCAGCGCCGCGTCCTCGTCGAGGCCATGCGGCAGCATCGCTGCCACCACGGCACGCTCCGGGACTCGCTCGGTCTCCAGCTGGAAGTCGCCCATCCGAGCGCGAAGCCTATCGACTCAGGCGGCTTCGCGGATGTCGTCGCCGAAGTCGGCCTTGAACGTGCGCACCACGCGAGAGACCTCGGCACGGTCGCTGCCGGCGATCTGCTCGGCGAGGCGCTCGAGGCCCTGCTCGAAGTCGTAGCCCATGAGGCTGAGGAACGCATAGGCCGGCTCGGGGTGGAAATGCGTGCCGCTGCCACGTGCGATCTCGTCGAATGCCTCGTCGAAGGTCATCGCGGATCGATAGGAACGGGTGCTCGTCATGGCATCGAACGCATCGGCCACCGCGATGATGAACGCCTCGAACGGCACGTCCTCGCGAGGACGGTTGAGGTAGCCACGACCGTCGAAGCGCTCATGGTGGCAGCGCACGACGTCCGCGTCGTAGTCGTCGAACGAGAAGCTCGCGAGGATGCGCGCGGATACCTCCGGGTGCACCTTCATGATCTCGAACTCCTCGCGCGTGAGGGCGCCGGGCTTGTTGAGGATCGAGTTGTCGACCGCCACCTTGCCGAGGTCGTGCAGTCGACTGGTCCAGTAGAGCGCCTCGAGCTGCCGCTCGGTCAACCCGAGCGCCCGTCCGATCTCCATCGAGTATTCGCAGACCCGGTCCGAGTGCTCGAACGTGTACCGGTCGCGCTCGTCGACGATGCTGGCGAACGTGTCGAGCGCGCGGTCGGTGACCTGCTGGATGCGGTTGCCGCGATCGAGCGCGACGTACATCGAGGCGGCAAGCGGGATCACGACCGGCGCCGTCCACGGATTCTCGAGGCACAGCACTGCGACTCCGGCACCCACGGCGCACTCGAGCAGGGTGGTGCGCAGGTTCTCGGGCAGGCGGTCCAGCTCGTCGCGCCAGCGTGCACGCCGCAGGTCCTTGGCGGTCATCGCGTCCCAGATGAACAGCGCCTCGTTGACCAGCGCGAACGCCGCCGCGCTGGCGAGCAGCGGCAGGTAGTCGGCGGGAAGCGACATCCCGCCCGGTCCCAGGCTCCCGCCGAGCACGCTCCAGACCAGCCCCGCGACCATGATCGGCACGACCCGGGTGGGCAGGTTGTTCACGAGACGCGCGGGTGATCGACCACGTCGGGCGTCGTAGGTGATCGACGCGATGGTCGCCGCGGGAACCGCGATCCACGGTCCCACGAAGTAGAGCATCATCGTCGCCACGGCGGCGTGCATGCTCTGTGACGCACCGCCGCTGCTTCGTCGCACGTCCTGCACGCGCATCCCGAGCCCGGCGTGGATCAGCACCGTGGAGATCGCCAGCAGCAGCAGCTCGCGCGATTCCGGCGTCGATGCCAGCAGCTCGCCGACGGCGAGCAGGATCGCCGCGACTGCAAGCGCGTGGAACGGCGTTCGGAGGATGCGTGGGCGGTCGGCCATGGACGTGTTCGCGACCATGCGCGGATTCCCGGACATGGTCGGACACGTTCCAATCGGCGAGGTCGGTACAGCGCTTGAACCACCGTACGTCGTTGGATCTGCTGCAATTCCTCAGGCGTGGACGCCGAGGCTCGCCTCGATCCGATCGATCGCCTCGCGCAGTCGGTCGTCGGGAGTCGACAGCGAGATCCGGACGAATCCCTCGCCTGCCGAGCCGAAGCTCGATCCCGGCGAGACGACGACGTTCGCCTCGTCGAGCAGCAGCTGCGTGAACGACGTGGAATCGTGGCCCTCGGGCACGCGTGCCCAGACGTAGATCGAGCCCTTGGGCGCGTTCGGCTCGAGCCCGATCGCGCGAAGCGCCTCGATCACGAGGTCGCGACGGCGCTGGTAGATCGCGCTCATCTCCTCCGGGAAGGTCGCGCAGTCGGTCAGCGCGGTCACTGCGGCGAGCTGGATCGCGTCGAACATGCCGCTGTCGACGTTCGTCTTGAACTTCCAGAACGCCGACACCACGTCGGGGTTGCCCACGCAGGCGCCGACGCGCCAGCCGGTCATGTTCCAGGCCTTCGACAGCGAGAACATCTCGACGCCCACGTCGACCGCTCCGGGCGTGGCGAGGAAGCTCGGCGCTCGGTAGCCGTCGAAGCTGATCTCCGAGTAGGCGTTGTCGTGCACCACGACGATGTCGTTGGCCTTCGCGAACTCGACGACGTCGGCGAAGAAGGTGTCACCGTCCTCGATCACTGCACCGGTCGGGTTGTTCGGGTAGTTGATGAAGAGCAGCTTCGCTCGCGACAGCACGTCGGCAGGGATCGACCCGAGGTCGGGCTTGAAGTCGTTCTCGGGCGTGATCGGCAGCAGGTACGGCTCGGCATCGGTGAGCAGCGGGCCACCGGTGTAGACCGGATAGCCGGGATCGGTACCGAGCGCCACGTCGCCCGCGTCGAGCAGTACCTGACAGATGTGGAAGATGCCTTCCTTGCCGCCGAGCACGGGCAGCACCTGGCTGGACGGGTCGAGCCGCACGCCGAATCGCTGCTCGTAGAACGACGCGATCGCCTCGCGGAACCTCGCTCGGCCGCGGTTGGACGGGTACTGGTGCGTGTCGGGACGACCGACCGCCTCGCGCAGCGATTCGACGATCGCGTCGGGAGTCGGCATGTCGGGGTCGCCGATGCCGAGGCTGATCACGTCGATGCCGGCCTCGCGCTTGTCTGCGATCGCCTGTTCGAGCTGGGCGAACATGTACGGCTGCAGTCGATCGAGGCGGGCGGCGTGTCGAGGGCTCATGGTCTGGTTCCTTGGCTGCGTGGCTGGATCGCGCCAAGGCTATCGACTCGGCGCATGGCGATGTGCGGGCCCGACGAGCTCAGGCGCGCGCGGGCTGGCGGGCGACCGGCAGGCCGGACACCACTGATCCGAAGTCGAGGTCGCCGCTCCACGCGTGGTGTGCGCGTCCGGTCATGAATGCGCGGTCGCCGTCGAACTCGACCCGCAGGGTTCCGCCTGCGAGGCGGACCGTGACCGGTCCCTCGATGTCGGCATCGGTCCGTGCGGTGAACGCCACGGCCACCGCGCCGGTGCCGCAGGCGAGCGTCTCGCCCACGCCACGCTCCCACACGCGCATGCGGACGATCCCGGCGGCGTGGTCGTCGACGTCCCAGAACTCGACGTTCGATCGGTTCGGAAACCGTGGATGGCGCGCTGCTGCCGGGCCGAGCTTGAGCAGCTCGGTGCCCTCCGGCGGACGACGAACGACGAAGTGGGGGTTCCCGACGCTCACGACGCGCCCGCTCAGCGTGCGGCCGGCGAGGTCGGCATCCACGGTCCACAGGTCGACGTCGGCGATGCCCTCGGTCGTGACCGTGCCCATGTCGACGCGGACGCGTCCGTCGTCGAGCACCGTGGGCTTCATGATGCCGGCCGCGGTCTCGATCGAGAATGCACCGTCGGCACCCGGCTCGACGATTCCGG
>JAGQUL010000163.1 GCA_020438525.1 Thermoleophilia bacterium
GGACCGTAGAACAGCCCAGATCCTAAGCCCGGAGCGACGTGCGACCTTCTTCACCCCTCAGCGCCGACCCACACATGGGTCACAAGACCCCAATGTTGCAGGGGTTATTGGCATCGAGTGGGGGCAACTGGACTTGAACCAGTGACCGGCGAGTTATGAGCTCGCTGCTCTAACCAACTGAGCTATACCCCCGTGGGGACGCCCGAACGCTGGCGACCGGGGCCACGAATGATGGGGCATCGTGGAAATCCTACCGCCACCGGCGGGTGCACACGCGTGGGCACGATACAGGGACGAACCCATTTCCGAAGCCGATTCTGTCCTGAGCGGGCGGTTCGCTCCAGAATCGGCTTGAAACCGCCGTTCTAGGCTTCTAGACAAGACCATCTGGCTCACGGCGGCATCGCAAGCAGCTTCGATGCAACAGTCTCATGATCTGCCGGTCCCGGGTTCGAGTCCCGGCGCCCCTACTGGATACATCGCGCGCACGCAGGTCGCGCGAGTAGGATTCCCACGTCGTGAGCTCGCTCCCCTCTGCTCCCGGCGACGAGGCGGCCGCAGGCGCGACGCCGACATCGCCACCCACCCGTCCAGCCGGCGCCCGCCGGTCGACGGTCGTGGTGATGATCGCGACGCTGCTCACGAAGGTGGTCGGACTGGGCCGCGAGGTGGTCGTCGCCGCGATCTACGGTGCCGGATCCACGTTCTCCGCGTTCACGGTCGCGTTCCAGATCCCGAACGTGATCCGCACGTTCGTCGCAGACCAGGCGCTCGTCAGCTCGCTCGTGCCGGTGTTCACCGGGTTGCGCGAGGACGGCGACGAGCGTCGGGCATGGCACGTCGCGAGCACGGTGGTGAGCGTGCTGCTGATCCTGCTGCTGCCACTCACCGCGCTCGCGATGTGGGGTGCGGACTTCCTCGTCGACATCGCGGTCTACGACCGCAACGACCAGATCGACATGGTGCTTGCCGCGCAGCTGTTCCGGATCATGATCCCGGTCGTGGTGCTGATGAGCATCGGCGGGGTGATCATCGGGATCCTGCAGTCGTACGGCAAGTTCGGCGCGCCCGCGTTCGCGCAGCTGTCGTTCAACGCGGTCGCCGTGATCGTGCTGCTCGCGGCGCAGCCCGACAAGTCGCAGATCGCCGTGTATGCGTGGGCGATCCTGATCGCGACGGTCGTGCAGGCGCTGCTGCCGGCGCCGTGGCTGCGCGGCCATGGCCAGCGGCTCAGCCTCGGCGGTGCATTCGGCGACCCTGCCGTGCGCGCGGTGGTGGTGGCGATGCTGCCCGTGATGCTCGCGCTCGCGACGCTCAACCTCAACAACATCGTCAACACCTACTGGTCGTCGCGGCTCACCACCGACCAGCTGCTCGGCGACGGCGGCGCGGGTCCCGCCACGATCTTCAAGGCGTTCGGCGTGTTCCAGCTGCCCCAGGGCATCTTCTCGCTCGCGGTCGCGACGGTGTTCTTCCCGATGTTCGCGCGCTTCGCCGCACGGCGCGACGACGACGGGTTCCGCGACTCGGTGGTGGCCAGCTGCCGCCAGATCGTGGTGCTGCTCATGCCCGCCAGCATCTTCATGGTCGTGCTCGCCGAGCCGATCGTGCAGCTGCTGTTCCAGCGCGGCGAGTTCGGTGCAGACAACACGCAGCTGGTCGCATGGGCCCTGCAGGGATTCGCAGTCGGGCTGATCGGCAACGGCGCGATCCAGCTGCTCATGCGCGCGTTCTTCAGCCTGCGCACCCCCTGGACGCCCGCGATCATCGGCTTCTTCGTGAACCTGCTCGGCAACATCGTGCTCGGCGGGCTGCTGCACGGCCCGATGGGCGTCCGCGGCATCACGCTCAGCATGGCGATCGCCAACACGCTCTCGTTCGTCGTGATGTACGCGATCCTGCGACGCCGGCTCGACGGCGCGCCCGTCGGACCGATCGTGAGCGCGCTGGTGATCAGCGGACTGGCGGCGGGTGGCAGCGTCGCGGTGGGCTGGCTCGGCTGGGACGCGGTGCAGGCTGCGATGGGCGACGGGCTCGCCGGGCAGGCCGTGTCGATGTGCGTGGCGATCGCCCTGACCTGGGGCATCTACGGCGCGCTCGCGCTTCGGCTGCGGCTCGTGAACGTGCCGCAGCTGCGCAGGGCGCTCAACCGACGCCGCTGAGCAAACCGCTCGCACTCATGAAACGTAGGTCCTGACATGCGACGCGTTGCAGTCATCGGTGGAGGAATCGCGGGTCTCGGCGCAGCGTGGGCGCTCGACCGGTCGGGGCGCGTCGACGTGACGCTGCTCGAGGCTGAGCAGTACGTCGGTGGTCACACGTGCACCGTGCAGCTCGACGACGCGGGCCGGTCGCTGCCGGTGGACATGGGCTTCATCGTCCACAACCCGAACACGTACCCGCGCCTGCTGCGACTGTTCGACGAGCTCGAGGTCGAGACGCGCAGCACCGAGATGAGTTTCTCCGTGGCATGCCACGGCTGCGGGCTCGAGTACGCAGGGCGCGGCATCGGCCGCCAGCTCGACCGCTTCATGCGCCCCAGGATGCTGCGGCTGGTCGGCGAGATCCGCCGCTTCTGGGTCGATGCGCGTTCCGCGCTCGACGACCCCGCGCTCGAGCCGCTCACGCTCCAGCAGTTTGTCGACTCGCGCGGCTACTCGCGCGACTTCCAGCAGCACTACCTGGTTCCGCTCACTGCCGCGATCTGGTCGACGAGCCCGGGTGGGGCGCTCGAGTTCCCGATCCACTGGGCGCTGCGGTTCCTGCACAACCACGGCGTGCTGCAGGCACGAGGCCACGAGTGGCGCACCGTCGTGGGTGGATCACGCAGCTACGTCGATGCGATCCTTCGCCGGATCGGCGGCACCGTCCGCACCGACGCTCCCGTGCTCGGCATCCGGCGCGACGACGACGGCGTGGACGTGCTGATCGCCGGCGCCGCGCAGCCCGAGCGGTTCGACGAGGTGGTGCTCGCCACGCACGCTGACACGAGCCTCGCGCTGCTCACCGACGCCGACGAGCTCGAACGCGAGCTGCTCGGACAGTTCCGGTTCACCACCAACGACGTGGTGCTCCACGAAGACCGCGCGCTGCTGCCCCGCCGGCGCGCCGCGATCTCCGCGTGGAACTACCAGCTGCCCGACTGCGCCGGCACCGGATCGCGACCCACGCTGACCTACTCGATGAACCGGCTGCAGGGCCTCGACACCACCCGACCGATCAGCGTCACCCTCAACCGCGGCGCGCAGGTAGATCCGCAGCTCGTGCTCGAGCGGCGCACGATGTCGCATCCGCAGTTCACGCACGAATCACTGCGCGCGCAGCGCCGCCTGCCCGAGCTCGACGGGCGACGACGCACCTGGCTCTGCGGCGCATGGCAGCGCTACGGGTTCCACGAGGACGGGCTGTGGTCCGGGCAGCGCGTGGCCAGCGGCCTCGTCGCCCGGCTTCGCGACGCGCACGTCGACGACCGGACGCGGCACTGACATGGGTACGCGCAGCTGCATCTACGTCGGCCACGTGATGCATGCTCGCGGTGGCGAGCACGCCAATACGTTCCGCTACCGGCACGCGTTCCTCGCGATCGACATGGACGAGCTGCCACGGCTCGAACGCACCCTGCGCCCGCTCGGCCTGCCGCTCTTCGGCTGGCGACGACGCGCGCTGGTGCGCATCGACGAATCCGACTGGACCCGGCGCACGGCCGACACGCCCCCCACGGCGAGCCTGCGCGACGACGTGATCGCGTGGGCTCGACACCGCGACCCGTCGATCGGGCAGGTCGATCGCGTGCAGCTGGTGGCGATGCCGCGCCAGCTCGGCTATGCATTCAACCCGATCACCATCTTCTACCTCACCCGCAGCGGCGCAGCCGAACCCGACATCGCGGTGGTCGAGGTGCACAACACCTTCGGCGAGCCCCACCGCTACCTCGCACCCGTCGGCGACGAACGATCGACGCATGACAAGCAGCTGCACGTATCGCCGTTCCTGCCGCTGCGTGGCGGCTACGACATGCACCTGCCCCCGCCGTCCGAGCGGTTTCTTGCGCGCATCGACGCCCACGGCATGGGCACCGCGTTCACCGCCACGTGGACCGGACGACGACGACCGCTCGACGTTCGCACCCTCGTGTGGCTGCTCGTGCGATTCCCGCTCGGCGCGCGGCTGGTGACCGCACGCATCCACTGGCAGGCGCTTCGCCTCTGGCTGCTGCGCCGCGCACCCTTCCATCGCAAGCCACCGTATCGCCACGGCATCGGCTCGCTACCGCCACAGACGGCTCGGTCCATCGAGGATCCGCAGCCACAGGCACAGGAGCACGCATGACCCGAAACCTGCACCTCGACGTCAACGCCACCCTGCCCACAGCGCCCGCCAGGTCGGCGCCGGACCGCCCGGCACCAGCTGCGCCCGTCGATACCCGACCGGCGCGATGGCCGGCGTCGATCATGCGGCGCCGCGTGCTCGCCGCCGCAGGATCGCTGCGCAGCGGTCGGCTCGACGTGACCATGCCCGACGGCAGCGTCCACGGCTTCGGGCCGGTCGACCACCCACGGCGCGCGAGCGTCCGGATCCGCAGCGAGCGGCTGTGGGCACGGCTGCTGCGCCGGCCGCGACTCGCGCCGGGCGAGACGTTCGTGGACGGGCTCTGGGACTCCGACGATCCCGCGCTCGTGCTCGAGGTGCTCGCGCGCGAGACCGAGCTGCGTCGACGCGAGCGTGGCGGCCGACCGTATCGATGGGCACGGCTGCGCCCGCATCGACCTCGCCGCAACGATCCCCGGCGCGCACGCGCGTACATCCACCGCCACTACGACCTGGGCAACGATCTGTTCACCGCGTTCCTCGATCCCACGATCACCTACTCGTGCGCGGTGTTCGAGCGCCCCGACCAGTCGCTCGAGCAGGCACAGGTCGCCAAGTACGAGCGGATCTGTCGCAAGCTGCAGCTTCGCCCCGGCATGCGCGTGCTCGAGATCGGCTGCGGGTGGGGCGGCTTCGCGCTGCACGCCGCGACGCATCACGGCGTGCACGTGACCGGGGTCACGATCAGCGAGCAGCAGTACGAGCTCGCACGCGAGCGGGTGGCCGATGCCGGGCTCCAGGATCGAATCGAGATCCGCCTCGCCGACTACCGCACGCTCGACGGGCGCTGGGACAGGATCGCGTCGATCGAGATGTTCGAGGCGATCGGCGAGCGCGAGTTCGACAACTACTTCGCCACCGTCGATCGGCTGCTGGCACGCGACGGCATCGCCTGCGTGCAGACGATCGCGCTGCCCGACCAGCGCTGGGACGGCTACCGCCGAACACGCGACTGGATCCAGCAGTACATATTCCCGGGCGGCCTGCTGCCGTCGATCGAGGCGATCAGCCGCTCGATGCGTCGTTCGAGCGAGCTGATGCTCCACGACCTCGAGGAGATCGGCATCCACTACGCACGCACGCTCGAGCTGTGGCGTGAACGGTTCCTGGCCCGTCGCCACGACCTCGCCGATGCGGGCTACGACGAGCGCTTCCAGCGCGTCTGGGAGTACTACCTCAGCTTCTGCGAGGCGGGGTTCCGCAGCCGCATCCTGCGCGACGTGCAGCTGGTGTTGACGCGTCCCGGCACCGACGACCTCGCACCGATCCGCCCGGCATAGCCGTCGTCGTTCAGCCGGTCTGGGCGAGCCCGTGCTCGAGCGCGGTGAGCGCGCGCTGCGGGTCGGTCTTGGCCTGCTCGAAGTTGGCGCGCAGGCGCTGCTGCACGCCGAGCAGGCCGTCGCTGAGTCCGTCAAGCTGCTGCAGCAGCTGCATCGCCTGCGACGGGTCGCGGTCATTCGCGGTCATCATCTGCAGCAGCTGCTGCGACGCATCACGGATGAACTCCTCGATCTGGGCGGCCTCCTGCTGTGCGCGATCGGCTGCCTGCAGGTATTCCTCCGGCATGCCCGCGGCGCTGCCCTCGATCCGGATCATCGCCCGTGCGAGCTTCGACGACGACATCTGCCCTGTGCGGTTGGCGTCCTCGATCACGTCACGCACCATCGCGATCTCGTTCGCGTCGAGCGTGCCCGCGAACCGGCCGAGCTTGGTCAACAGCTGCTGCTCCTGCGCGGCCAGCGCGCCGGTCGCGCCGCCATTCGCCACGAGCTGGTGCAGCGCCTCGAGCGGATCGTTCGTGCCGACCGTGTCGACCTGCGCGAACAGCGAGCGTCGCAGCGCGTCGAGCTGGTCGAGCATCGAATCCATGTCGGGCGCCGACGACGATTCGTAGGCGGTCGTGTCCCCCGTCGTCGAGCCGGACGTGTCGAGCGGCGCAGTGCCTGCTCCGTCGTAGCGAATGCCCAGCGCGCCCGCGGCTGCGGCAGTGGTCGATGCGCTGCCAATCGGCGTCGGCGTCATCGTCGTCCCCTTCCATCGATGTCCCGGTCAACGCGACCGTGGGGGCCGCGCCGGCGTGATCAGGCATCGCCGAACCACCGTACGACGGGGCGCGCAGCACGACAAGGGGGATCCGTCGGGCGACCGCCGCACCCTGCGCGAGCATCAGCGTGTTCTCGCCCCGTGCGTCTCGACCGAGGGGATGCCGCGTGTCCGACTCGCCGGCGAGGCCGGGCGGCTGCGGGACGAGATCGCAGCCCTTCGCCACGTTCTTGGTTCGACGTGGGATACGGCGAGAACACGGTCGATGCCAGGCGTGGTCTGGTGCTCCTCGCGGGGCAGGTACTTGACAGGGATCAAGCTCGTCGTACGCTGGTAATGAGCGTGCCAGCCGAGAGCGCGCGATTCCGGGGGGAACTGAACGTGAAGATTGAGGCGAAGGCCGGGCCAACCAAGCTCATCGCACGGTATGACCGCAATGGTGACGGTGTCGTAAATATCCGCCGAGGCTCCTCGGAGGTTCAGGAAATGGCGGCGTCCGCTTATCGTCTCCTGCGCGACGCCGACCGAAATCACAACGGCAAGGTCGGAGCGCGCGAGCTTCGCCGCCTCGAGCGTGCAGCGCGTTAGAGCTTCTAGACAGATCCTGTGAGCACGAAGGGCCGCCCGTGGGGCGGCCCTTCGTGCTCACGGGTCTTCTCCACACGCAACAGCGAACGGTTGTCACGCATGGGTCATACAC
>JAGQUL010000164.1:0-7638 GCA_020438525.1 Thermoleophilia bacterium
CCGCAGACTGTCGAGGCGTTCCGCAGGGATATCGGGGCGCTCGTGCGCGAGCGCCCGCATCGTCTCGTCGAGGATCTCGTCGGTCCACTTGAGCTGCACCAAGCCGGTCCGAGGCAGATACAGCAGCAGGTGCCGAACGTACTGCGGAAACAGCACATTGGCATCGAGGATCACAACGAATGGGGCATCGACCACATTACGATGCTACCCGACCTTCGACGACTGCCCGAAGCTAGATGCCGAGTTCCTCCGCCTCGCGAGCAAGCCGCGCTAGAACGTTGCGGCGATGGTCGTCGTCTCGCTGCTTGTACGCGAGAAGGTCCTTGAGCAACACGCGGCGACGGCTGCCGACCTTTCGCGACGGGATCTGATCGTCGTCGAGAAGCTTGACCAGATACGGGCGCGACACGTTCAGCAGGTTCGCGGCCTGTTGGGTCGTGATCTCCTGATGAATGGGAGCGATCGTGACGGCGTTGCCCTGCGACAGCTCATCCAGCAAGTCCACCAGTAGCCGCAACGCCTCCACAGGAACGAGCACTGGTTCACCGATCGATGCGCCGTCGACTGGCCGAACCTCGAGACGGTGGGGATGCTGTTCGATGAACGCGCTCAGACCGCGGGCCGCTTCCGCCGCCTCCTGTGGGGTCGCGTGCTCGAGCGATGTTGGCTCTCGTAGTGCAGTAGCCATGGTCTCCTCCACCTTGCCTGTTCCCAGCGTAGCACGAACGAAACGAACGAATCGAACGCCACTACCGAATCTATCGAATCGAACGATACATCCGTCCCATCGTCAGGGACGTCCCGATCCATGAGCGATGACCTCCCGCGCGTTCAGGGTCGACGAACGATGTAACCATTTCGTCCGTTGTGCTGGAGTAGTGGTGATGGGCAATATCCTTGACCAGCACGAACGGGCGATGCGGCGATGGTCCTCGGTGGACGACGCGGAGCTTCTGCGCAGCTCTCGTCGCGCGCCGGGTGCATTCACGGAGCTCGTTCGCAGGCATACCGACGGCTTGTTCAAGTATGCCGCGATCCGGGTGGGGCCAGACGCGGCGCAGGACGTGGTTGCCGAGACCTTCAGTGATGGCTTTGACCGCCAGGATCGATTCGATCCAAGTCGCGGCGACGTTCGAGGATGGCTGTTCGGTATCGCCGCGATTCAGCTTCGCAGACACGCCGTACGAGAACGCCGATGGCTCCAGCACGCTGCAGCAGCAACCGGGCACACACGGCTCGACGATGCAGACGAGCAGGAGCTCCGAACCGTCGAGCGAGTGGATGCGTCTCGCCTCGCGCCAGCACTCGCATCGGCGTTGCTGAGCTTGTCGCCCGCCGAACGCGATGTGCTGCTGCTGTATGCGCTCGAGGAGATGTCGCACGAACAGATCGCACGAGCGCTCGGCATCCGCAGAGGCGCAGCCAAGACCCGGCTGAGCCGTGGATGCGCGCGACTACGTGAGCAGCTGACACCCACGATTGCAGTGAACGATCTCGAAAGGAGCGAACCATGACCAAGCCCCCCGAAGTCGAGCAGCTGCGCGATCAGCTGAATCGGTTCGCGCCGACCGACGCGAACATCGAGTACATCACGAAGCAGGTCCAGACCCACGTCGACGCCAACATGGAGCGGCCGTCGACGTCGCACGAGCACACCCCGCGAGGAGCACGCAGGCGGCGACCACGAGTAGCACTTGGCGCAGTCGCGGCGGTAGCCGCCGCGATCGCACTCGTCATCGCACTCGGGCCAGGAAGTTCGACGCCACAGCGCGATTCGAACTCCGGTCCCCGTTTCGACGCGTTCGTGGGACCGGATACGGCCGCGGCGCGCGAACTCGTGCGCGTGGGGGATGCCGCTGCTCGCAAGCCATGGCGCGCGCTCGGCGAGGGCGAGTACTTCCACCTGTACGCCTCGTCAGTGCCCGGTGACGACCAGACGATCGGCGGTCCATCCGGGTACGAGGTATGGCTCGATGACGAGGGGCACGGACAGGTGCTGAACGTCATGGGATCAGCCGATCCAAGCCGACTGCCCACGATCACGCCCGGCGGCGGAATCGGCACAAGCACTGCCGCGCCGAAGGGGCGAACAGTCACGCTGGAAGAAAGCCTGACGAAGCCCGATAGCGTGAATCTGATGGGCTGGTCTGCCGACGGCACTGGATTCCAGCGATCGTGGGCACGACAAAAGGACGGCTTCGTGAAGTCCTACGACTCCGCAGATCAGACGGATCCGTCGGCTGACAGTGTTTCGACTTCGTCGGGCGAGCAGAACATGCAGCAGTTCTGGAGCTTGACGGCCGGTCAGATCGACCAGCTTCCCGACGAGGGAGGCGCGGTGATGGACGAGGCGATTCAGGCGCTTCTCGACGAGCTCCTCGACGAGAGCCCGATGCGAACCAATCGCATCCCCACAGGCGCTTGGGGAATCACAGCCGATCAACTGGACCGAGAGGATCAGATCGAATTCGCGGCGAACATCCTCGCCTCGGCTCCACTGCCGCCCGAAGCGCGCCGATCGCTGTTTCGCTGGCTCGCAATGCAGCCAGGAGCGACCCTCGAACGCGATGCCGTCGACGCCCTCGACCGCCCAGGCGTGCGCATCACATTCGAACACAAGTTCAAGAAGAACCTCCCTGCGCGCACAGTCACGATCCAGCAGCTGCTCGATGACGCCATTGCGGGTGGCGCCGATATCGATGCAGACGCACGCATCACCTTCATGGACTTCCCAAAGACGAATGCCGAGATGGAGCGTCGCCAGAACGAGGACTTCGAGAAGTCGCTCCCGCGAGATCGAACGTACCGCATCCCCGCGCATAGCGAGGACCGCGTCTGGACGGTCGAGATGATCATCGACCCCGACACCGGCGAGCTATTGCAGAAGCGATCGAAGATGCTGAAGCACTCCTCCGCGCAGATCCCCGAGCTGATCCGGCACAAAGATCGAATCCAGGTCAACCAGGCTGGCGGTCGCGGCACCAGCGAAGGCTCCGGCGGTTCGTCACTGTACTTCGCAAGAAACATCGCGCGACTCGACGACGCCGAGAGCCCCGTCTGCAAGAGCGAACCGCAACTCTGCCGCGGTTAGATCGAACCCGACGATAGGCCCTGTTGGGCACCCATACATCGCTGTTCGCACAAAATGTAACGGTTCACGTCCCCCGTTGGGAATTATGACCGTGATGTTCACTCGCGAGAGACCCGTTGATCAGGTTGCCGACGCAGCTTTGATGCGGCGCGCTTCGGCTGGCGATGCCTCGGCGTACCGGGTCGTCTTCGAGCGGCATGTCGATGCGATTCGTGGATACGCGATCAGTCGTGTGGGGCGCGACGATGCAGACGACATCGTGAGCGAGACATTTGCGACCGCGTGGCGAACGAGCGGGCGCTTCGATTCGACCGCCACGAGTGTTGCACCGTGGCTCTATGGCATCGCCACGAACGGCATAGCGAAGCACCGCGACCGCGAACAGCGCTGGATCAACCAACCCCACCGGGATCACGGACGCGAAGGGCAGACTGAGCACGAGCCGACTGCGTTCGAAATCGACCCGGCGTTGGCGCACGCGATTTCGAAGCTGTCGCCGCCCTTGCGCGACACGCTGCTGCTGACCGCGCTCGCGGATTTTTCCGTCGCCGAGACCGGCCGTGCTCTTGGCATCAGTGCAACCACGGCTCGCGTCCGGCTACTTCGCGCACGGCGACAGGCGCGCCACCACCTCGAGGGAGAACGACATGACCAGCCTTGATGAGCGCATCCGCTCCGCATACGGACCATCGACCACAGACGACGAAGTTCGCGAACGCCTCTGGATCCGAAGCCTGAAACCAACACCAACGCGGCGGAGCAACCGCCGACGTTGGCGAACACCTCGCACACTGTTCGCAGTGGCACTGCTCGTAGTCTCCGTCGGTTCGATCGCCATCGCTCAACCGGGCCCGCTGGACCGGATCATGGGTGGCGAGCGACAAGCCGACCGGCTGAGCGTACTGCAGGAACCCGACCCGATCGGCACCGAAGGCCTCTCCGAGATGACCACCCACGGCTTCTTCGATCCGTCCATCGAGACTGGCCTGGGATCAGTAGTCCCCGCGCAGCTGCACCACGTCCTCGACTACGAAGGAAACGGCTACACCGTCCGACTTCGCAGCGGCGAATCCGCCGACGGACAAGCCTGCCTCTACCAAGAACTCCTGACAAACAACGGCACCTCGCCGATCATGGGAGGCGGCAGCTGCTCCCGCGCTATGTACTACAACGGCCACATCACAGTCGGCTACGGCGGCAACTCCAAGATCGGCACCGTGATCGCCGGGCTGGCCACCGACGATGTCGACCAGGTCCGCGTCAAGCTGTCGACCGGCGAGATCCGCGACGCACAAATGGGCCGAAACGGATTCCTATTGCACCTTCCAAATCCGGAAGTTCGACCTCGTGGTCTCGTCGTCGATCTCAAGGATGGACGAAGCATCGATGTCGCAATGAACGGCTGCCTCCCCGCTCAGCTCGCCAACGGTCACTCCCGCCTCGGCTGTGGATACGGCCTCAACAAGTTGCCACCGACACCGGTACGGTGAAGAGCGCCCGAGCGGGGGATGGCGGGACTTCGAGGACTAGAGCCCGATGTGACACTTTGTAATCACCAGCGACAATAGTCCACATGACTGCGACGCTTGAGCCGCATCGATTTTCGCCTCCACCATCGGACGGCGAACTGCTGCGTGCAGCGACGACGGGGGACGCGGCTGCATTCCGCCACCTCTTCGATCGTCATGCCGCCGCCATTCGCTCGTACCTGATCGCGCGCCTCGGACCCATCGCCGCCGACGACGTCCTTGCTGAGACATTCGCAGCAGCATGGGTCTCTCGAGCTCGATTTCGCGTCGATGCAGACAGCGCCCGCCCGTGGCTCTATGGCATCGCAACGGTCCACGCAAAGCGGCATCAAGCAGCTGAGACCCGATGGCAGCGCGCCTCGCACGCCGAACGACAGGTTGCGATCGGTGAACGCCCACAGGAAGAAATCGCGGCGAGCTGCAGCCCGGCACTCGCGCAAGCGCTTTCGGCGCTATCGATGAAAGAACGCGAAATCCTCCTGCTCGTGGCGCTCGGGGACCTGACAGTGGCGATGGCCGCGCGCGCCGTCGGGATCTCGCCCGTGGCGGCCCGCATGCGGCTCCATCGCGCACGTCGCCAAGTTGCCAGGAGCCTCGCCTCTCACGAAGGACGTTCCAATGCCTGACCAGCCAGCCAGCATCAATGAGCGAATCCGGCTCGAACTCGACACACCGTCCACACCCGAAGATCTCGACCGGGTGTGGCTGCACGTCCAGCGAAGCATCGACGCCGCCGGCTCCGCACCTCGAGTGCGGGGACGGTTACGGCATGCCCGCGGTCTCGCACTCGCTGCAGCCGTATTGCTGTCGATCGGCGGAATTGCTGCCGCCGCAGAAACCGGGATCGTAGAGCGCGTGTTCGGTGACGATGATCCAGTAGTTGAACGCGTCGACCAGTTCGCCGATCGGGACGCAGAACAGGTCACACCGAAGGAATACGAGACGCTCGAGGGCATGACGCTCGTGCCGGCGGTGAAGCGGATCGGGACGCTGCGAGACGATGAGATGAAGCAGCTCTACGAACTCGCACCGATCGAGCAGTCCCGAGTAGTTGTAGACGATCCCGAAGTCGGGCGACTCGTCGCCGTACCCACAACTGACGGCACGACGATCTGCCAGCTGTACTCACCACCTGGCTCGACCGGCGCAAGCAGCGGCGGCTGCACCATCCAGTTCGACCAACTGGGCCTCAACACGAGCTGGTCCATGGCCGTCGCCGAGCCACCGTTTCCCGCCAGCCGCATCTTCGGCCTCGCTTCCGACGACGTCGACCGCATCGAAGTCGAGTTCTCCGACGGCCGACGCGAAGGCGTGACGCTCAAGGACAACGTCTTCCTATGGACGGCCGAGCCCGGCGAGGACAACCAGATTGCCATCCATACATGGCGCGGGAGTCGACATGTTCGCGTCACCAATCTCTGCCTCATGCAACCGACGGTTCACGACTGCTGACGCCGATACGTTCGACACGAATTCGCAAACTCGTGGGAAGCGGAACGAGGTTCGAACCGAATACCTCGTAGATGGCCACCACGGATACCCACGTCGAATCACGTCCGCGCATCGCGGACGCTGAATACATCCGGGAGTCGATCGACCAGCCCGAGGCGTTCCGCAACGTGTTCCAGCGGCACCACGATCGAATTCGCAGATACGTTGTATCTCGAGTGGGACCGCAATCGGCCGACGACGTCGTATCCGAAACGTTCGTAGCCGCCTTCCAGGCGCGAGACCGCTTCAACCCAGACCGCAGCACCGACGCAGCCCCCTGGCTGCTCGGCATCGCCACGAATGTGATCGCACGGCATCGAGCATCGGAGCGACGATGGCTGAGCCAATGCAGCTCCGAACTGCAAACGCTCGATGTCGCGGAGTCGTTCGAGGATGACTCGGATGCGCGAACCGACGCGTCGCGATCAAAGGTGTCCCTGGCGCTCGCAATCCGTCGACTACCCAGCCGTGAACGAGAGCCTCTGCTGCTGCACATTTCAGGTGACCTGAGCTACGACCAGATCTCTGCGGCGCTCGGAATCCCCGCCGGAACCGTAGCTTCACGGATCAACCGAGGCCGGACACGACTCGCAAAGTGGATGGAGAAAGCACGATGACCCAACACCACGAGATCGACGATCAGATCCTTGCCCTCCTCGGCGCACGGGACACGTCGACCGACGCGGACCGAGGCCGAGCGATCGCCGCGCAGCGACTCGACAATGCAATCGCGAAGAGCACACGCCCTCGTCGAATCCGCACACGACCACCGCATCGACTCGCCATAGCAGCGGCGGCGTTGACCCTGCTGGCAGGAGGTGTGGCTGCAGCATCAACCACCGATCTTGCAGACCGCATCCTCGGCTCGAAGCAACCAGCCGCCGATCGCATCGAGGCCGTGCGAACCGACCCTCGACCCGCAATGACGCAAGCCGAGCTGGTCAAGACGTTCAGCAGCGCGTACGTGAAGAAGCAGATCGGCGAGCGCCTCACCTTCGATCTCAGCGCACCCCTCGTCGAAGACGACCGCGCACGACTGAGCGCACGCCGCACTACCGACGGCAACGTCTGCATGGCGCTCTACTTGTTCATGTCGTACCGGAAAAGCGAGCCGGATTCCTGGCGCCTGGGAAGTGCGTCGTGCGGAACTTTCGCCGATGGCTGGCCACTCATGGAGGCGACCGACGCACGCAACGAACAGGGAACGATGTCCTACGGCCTCGTCGCCGATGGCGTGACACTGGTTCGATTCATCATCGATGGCGAAACGCACGATGCCACGATGGGCAACGGCGGCTTCATCTGGCGATATCCCGACGGCGACAAGCCCACCGACATCGAAGCCGTACTCGCCGACGGAACAGTCGTACGCCGGGACCTGACATGGGCATACGACGGGCCGCCATACGGGCCGCCACCGGAGCCCCAAATCGTGAAGTGACACCCTCAGCGGCTGGCGTCTGACCACTTCACGTTCTTGCCCCGAGTTGCCCCGTTCGCGGGGCAACGGGGCAACCGATCGTGTCC
>JAGQUL010000164.1:7714-19727 GCA_020438525.1 Thermoleophilia bacterium
CTCGTAATGAAGGGGTCAGCGGTTCGAGTCCGCTCATCGGCTTTACGAAAAGCCCTGCATATCGCAGGGTTTTCGAGATGCCTTCGGCTTGCAGCTCGTGCAATTTGGTCGAAACGCGCAAATAACGCGCAAGTCCTGACCCCTTCACTGACCTGGGTAGGGGTCAGCAGGCTGAAGATAGGCCAATTTCGGGTTACTGGGTTCACTCCCGGGCCGAATAGCCGATAATAGGGGCGTCCGCTTCGTGCGAGACACCTTTTCGTACCGGGAGGCGTCCTTGTGGCGCCTCTCGTGCTTTGTGGGAGCAGATGATGGCAGGACGGTTCGTCCAGGCTCGATTCCTGATCGACTACTGGAACATCCAGAGCGGTTGGAACGATCACTTCCGATCGCGCGGTATCGAGCCACGACAGATGCCGTGGCGCGAGCTGATCTCGGCGATCAAGCAGACGATCGGACCGCAACTATGCGAAGACACCGGCTTCCACGATCGAGCGCTGTGGCAAGCGCAGGGTAACTGGCCCCAAGTACGCGTCGTCGCCGGACTGACACCCGTAAGCACGGGCGCGGATACACACCGCGACTGGTTTGCTCGGCACCTCGAGCGCGAACTCGGATGGGACGTGTCGCTCTACTCGAATCCGCGCAGACCACTCGACACTCGGTGCCGAAATCAGGCGTGTCGCCACGAACACAAGACATGCCCAGAATGCGGCGACCAACTCGTGCACTACCCGGAGAAGCGCGTCGACGTCGACATCGCCACCGACCTGTTCCGACACGCCGCCATGCCGGAGGGCCCCGAAAAGCCAGACCTACTTGTGCTGTGCTCGGGAGACACCGACTTCGTTCCCGCAGTAGAGGCGTGCCAAGACATCGGGACGCCAATTGCGTGCGTGGCCTGGAAGGGCGCGGTAAGCGAGCTCATGGGCGCGGCGCGATTCGGAACGACGCTCGAGAACACCCGAATCGCGCGACACCTGCCAAGCTAAACCGTTCGCGGCAATCACGACTCGAGCATGCCCAACCAACTTGCTGGGAGTCTCGGGTGAAACTCAACTCGACGGTATCGTCACGCGCTCCATGCTTCCGTCGACGAGCTCGACATCGAGCCCAACCGGTTCTGGACGCGCCGGGGGCGGCGCCTTCTTCGACCCGCCGTTGGCCGCGATGTATTGCTTGACGTCCAGATTCGGGCGGGGGTACCACAGGAACGAGTTCTTCCCCATGACAGCCTCTTGGGTCGTGCCATCATTGAACCGTACGCGTACGTCCGTGACGTCGTCGGTGGTGAGTCCCGTGATCGATGTGATCGTCGTCCAACCACCATCGATGCCGAAGTAGCTGGGCGTCGCGCTCACGACATCGCCTGGGCCAAATGCTGCGCCTCCGCAGGAGCCCGTTCCGAACGATCCTTCCCAGTAATAGCAGACGTCGCCGTTCTCGGTTGGGAACGCGTGCAGCGTGGTCGCGACATCCCCGTTGCGGTGCTGCAGCAGCACTTTGTGTCCGGGGATCTGCGCAGCTCCACCGCTACGCATCGCGTTGAAGATCTCCTCGCCGGTCGCGTACTCGCCGGCGTGCGGCACCGTCGATGGCTGCTCGCGGATCACTTCCATCCGGTCGGCGTCCGATCCCTTCGGAAAGAGCCGCTTCAGGAGCGCCGGCTCGGCAGCGACGGCAACGCCAGCAAGAATCAAGAAAGCCGCGACGACGACAAGCACGATCCGCGCGCGACGACGACGCGGCCTCAATGTCGCCACCACAGGCGACTCCAGGCAGGACTGAATGGCGCGCCATGTCGCCTCGTTTCCGTGCGGCGAACCTGCTGGCTGGATCGCTAGCCGGATCCTATGCTCCAAGTCATGCATGATCGTCACCCCTCAGGATCGCGATGATTCGACGACGTGCTCGATGAAGCCGGATCCGGGCAGCAACGGCCGAGATGCCGAGTAGTGCTCCGGCCTCTGCCACCTTGAGTTCGCCCATCGCGACAAGCACGAGGATCTCGCGGTCACGCTCCTCGAGCCGAGCGAGCGCGGAAATGATCGCCGGATCCGCCTCAATCAGCTCGGGAGGCGCTTGGGCCTGAGGCCCAACCCGAGTGCCTGCGACGATAGACCGCTGCCATCTAACCTCCGATTCGCGATGTCGCCGCAATACGTTCGTGGCTACTCCGTACAACCACGGGCGCGCGCTCGAGAACGATTCATCGAATCGACCGAGCGACGCCCACGCCGCCGCGAACGTCTCGACCACGAGGTCCTCCGCCAACTGCGCACCGACACGAAACGCCAAGAACCCACGAACGGCATCGACATGCCGCTCGAACAAGACCGCGAACGCCCGCTCGTCGCCACCTGCGGCCGCGTCGATCAGCTCGCGGTCGCGCAGCTCTCCTCGAGGCTGCGCCGGGCTACCGGTGCGAGTTGGTATCTGCGTCATCGGTGGTGATTCCGACTTCAAGCGAAAAACGTTTCAGGCTCATCATGCCGCAGCGATTCCCTGCAATAGACCAGCGTGGACACACGGCTCAGACGCGCAAATAGCGCGCAAGGTCGACAGGGAAACCGTGTCTACGCCTGTCCACGCAAGCCCAATAGCATTCCGCCGATTTGCAGGTCAATCGTGCCCACTGGTGGTCGCTCGTAGACGGGCGAGGACTGCTTTGGCGTGGCTCGTAATGAAGGGGTCAGCGGTTCGAATCCGCTCATCGGCTTCACAGAAATTCCTGCAAATGGGCATATTCCAATTCGTTCGCGGACTCTCATGGACGCGCGAAGCGCAAGAAACACGCAAGTCCCGACCCCTTCACTGGGCGGGGTACGGGTCAGCGTGGCTGGAATTCACTAATCGTCCCCGTCCAACGGACACCAGGCTCGACGCGTCGACGGCACGTAGCCTCAGGCGCCGAGACGCGAGTTGTGATTGCGGGTCGGCGACCTCGACGACCTCGACACCGTTAACTCCAGATGCCCGGTCTCAACCATGCGCGAGCACCCGGGCCGCGTCACTCCTTGACCCGGAGGACCGGACCTCAGCCATGTATGCGAATCGGGTTAGCTGGCGAATCTTGTCGAGTTACCCGAACGGGATACATTCCCACTGCGACCTGCGCCGGCCCCTTGCGCGCATATATCGCGCGCGTTATAATTGGCTCATGGAGATCGAGTTCCTCGATCCGCGCGCGTTCCAGAAATGGCGACAGCGCCTCGGTCGACCGGAACGGTCGGACATCCTGCGCCGCCTCGAGCTGCTGCAAGCGCACGGGGTCGCGCTCGGAATGCCGAACGTTCGCAGGCTGGACGCAGGGCTGTGGGAACTTCGCAGCGGCAAGCATCGGCTGTACTTCACGGTCGACGTCGACGCCGCGGTCTTCCTCGCGTTTGGAGACAAGGACTCGCAGCAGCGAGACATTCGGCTCGCCAAGGAGCGCATGAGATGAGCAAGCGACGACTACGTGGTACACCGCTCGACGACGTCCGCGACGAGATGTTCGCCGAGGACCCCGAACTTCGGGACGCCTACGACGCACTCGGCCCTCGCTACGAGTTCATCAGCGCGGTGATCGGCGCACGCAAAGAGCGTGGCTGGACACAGACCGACCTCGCCAAGGCCTGCGGCACGTCCCAGCCAGCGATCGCGCGACTGGAATCCGGGGACCAGGACCCCAAGCTCGACACGATGGTGAAGGTCTGCAACGTACTGGGCCTCCCGCTCACGGTCGGCTCGGGCACCCGACTCGCCGGCTGAGCCGACATGGACCGCGGTGGACACGCCTCGTAGACGCGCAAATAGCGCGCAAGGTCGACAGGGAATCCGTGTCTACGCCTGTCCACGCAGGCCCAAAAGCATTCCGCCGATTTGCAGGTCAATCGTGCCCACGGGTGGCCTGTCGTAGACGGGCGTTGACCCCTTTGGCGTGGCTCGTCATGAAGGGGTCAGCGGTTCGAGTCCGCTCATCGGCTTCTGGACGCGAAACGCCCGCCGGAGCGGGCGTTTCGACTTGAACGGTGTTCGCGGATCACGTCCGCGATGTCCAGGCTTGCCGCCTGTCATCGTAGCGGGTATCGGCGACGTGGACCCGACGGGATTCGAGTCCGCAGTTTCTGGGTGGCAAGCCTGGACGTGCTCCCACTTACACCACGGGCCCGCCGCCTCGCGAGCCATTGGCCTAACCCGCCGGCGCCAGCATTACCGCTCAAGTGCGACGAGATGCGCGCGCACTGAATCGATTTCGTGCCAACTTCGTCACACGGCTGTGACACGTGGCGCGAGGGTGACCCCGTTCGGTGCCCCGGAAGGGGTCAGCGTCGAGCGTACGTGAGCGGGTCGCCCGACTGCCACGCGACGCCTGCGCCGCGGTCGAGCGAATCCATGAGCGTCATCTCTTCGTCGGTCAGTTCGAACCCGAACAGGTCGAGGTTGGCGCGCAGCCGGTCGGCCTTGGTGGACTTCGGTATGACGGGGAACCCGTGCTGGATCGCCCATCGCAGCAGCACCTGCGCCTCGCTGACCTCGTGTCGCCGCGCGAGATCGGCGAATACGAAGTCGCTCGACTCCGCCTCGGCGGTCCACTCCGCCTGCTTGGCGCTGGCCTGGCCGTCGGCCGCACGCCACGTGGAGAGCGGCACGAGGCTGCTGTAGGCGATCGGCGTGATGTTGTGCTCGTGCAGGTACGCGACGAGCTCCGGCTTCTGCGACCAGGGATGCAGCTCGATCTGGTTCGCCGCCGGGGCCTCGAGCCCGCTGTGACGGATCGCCTCGAGCGTGTCGACGTTGAAATTCGATACGCCTACGTGACGGGCCAGCCCGCGGTCACGCACCTCGAGCATCGCTCCCCACAGGTCGAGGGCCTGCTCGCGGCCGAACGAGGCGTGGATGAGGTACAGGTCGACGGCGTCGAGCTGCAGGCGCTCGAGGCTCGCCTCGAGCGACTCGGCGACATCGGCCGAGGTCTTGGCTGCCTGCCCCCACTCCGGGTTGCCGGGAAAGAGCTTGGTCGTGACGAACACGTCGTCACGCGTCACCACGCCCGCGCCGATCGCCGCAGCGAGCGACGCGCCGATACCCGCCTCGTTGCCATAGCCCTCGGCGGTGTCGACGTGGCGGTATCCGAGCCGGAGCGCGTCGTCGACCACGCTTCCCACGTCGGCGTCGTCGATCAGGTACGTGCCCAGGCCGACCGCGGGCATCGTGCCTGCAGTTCCGAGGGGGATCTCACGCATGGAAGGCTCCTTCATCGGTTGCAGCTTCCACGCTACCCGGCAGGCACCGATCGCGCTGTCCCGATCCTCCACGGGTCGTGCACGATCCTCCACGATGACGGATGATCGCTTGTGCCGACGCGCCTCGTGCGCTGTCATGACGTGCATGAAAGGGCGAGAATGAACCCCGCTGAGCTGCTCGACATCACCTGCACGATCCTCGACCGAGCCGGCGGATCGGACACGGGTGCGCTCGCCCCGACACGCGGCGTGCTGCTGCTGCGAAGCGTCGCGCCGTCGCCGCTCGAGGGCACCGTCTACGAGCCGGTGTTGTGCATGGTCCTGCAGGGCGCCAAGCAGGTAGTCGTGGAGGATGCGGTGGTAACGCTCGGTCCCGGCGACGCGCTCGTTGTCAGCCACGTCATGCCGGTGATGTCGACGATCACCCGGGCCAGCGCGGCCGAGCCGTACGTCGCATGCATCCTCGAGCTCGACCTCGCGCTGCTTCGCGAGCTGCGCATCGATGTCGACGACGCGACCGACCGCGCCGACCACACGCGGGCACGCAGCGCGCTGTCGTCGGGCCGCGCCGGACCCAAGCTGACCGACGCGATCGGCCGTTACCTCACGCTCGACCACGACGGCAGCGAAGGCAGAGCGCTCGGGCCGACCATCCTTCGCGAGATCTACCTGCGGCTGCTGCTCGACGAGCACGGAGCGACCCTGCGCGAGCTGCTCGACCACGACAGCAATGCCGCGCTCGTCGCTCGCGCGATCGCACGGATCCGGAGCGACTACAACGAACCGATCGCCGTGCCCGAGCTCGCACGCGAGCTCGGAATGAGCACCTCGTCGCTGCACGACCACTTCCGGCGCGTCACGTCCACCACACCCCTGCGCTACCAGAAGGAGCTGCGGCTGCAGGAGGCCCGACGCCTGCTCGCATCGGGACCGGCAACGGTCACCACGGTTGCCGCCGAGGTCGGCTACGCCAGCCCGAGCCAGTTCAGCCGGGAGTACTCGAGGCGGTTCGGCGAGCCCCCGAGCCGCCACTCGACCGTCGCCGCGGGGTCGACGCCATAGCGCGCTGCTTCGCGACCACAGCCACGTGCTATCGGTGTGCGTTCGTCACCTCGACGTGGCAGGGACGACAGAGGGTCTCGAGCATGTCAAGGTGATGGTGACACCCGGCGGCGTAGCCGCCACCACGACGCGGCTCGACGTGGTGCACCTCGAGCCTGGATCGTCGAGCGCCGCACCTTTGACAGGCGCGGCGATCCCGTCGCAGCGCGGCATCACGCGCGTGACCCCAGAAGTGGTTGTCGACGAAGTCCGCGCGACAGGAGTCGCTGCACCAGCGCCGTCGTCCGACGGGCAGCACGCGCCCGCACCACGGGCACTCCCCATCGGCCTCCGCCACGGCCTCGCGACAGTCGACCAGCAGGTGATCGATCACCGACACGCGTACGCGCCCCTTTCTGCATGCGCAGCAACGACAACGAGCGCGACTCACAGTAGCGGCCGTGTCGTGTCGCGCAAGGGTGGGGCGCGTTCGCCGGAGCCTTGCCACAACCCGCGTCGCATAGACGAGATTCCGGCCTGGATCAGGGGACCGAGCTGACGATCTCCCGTCGACGCTTCGTCCGGAAATCAACGGCGTCCGCCGCGCCGGTCTTGGCGGAACGCAGCCCGTGCATCCGTCGCATGGAGCAATAGCTGCCGCACTGTTCAAGGCCTTCCACCGACGTGCCGATGGAAGGCCGGATGGTGCGATGCCCAACACGATCGACGGTCGAGCGCGCTTCGCGCGTGCCTTCGCGAACGCGTTGCGCTCGCGCGCGATCGCGGATCCGTTCGGCGACGTTCCCCCTCGCGGTTGTCACGCTGCTGCTGAGCATGCTCTTCGTCGCGCCGACCGCATCTGCGGCAATCACCGTCAGCGGCAATGCGCACGCCCGAGGCGACTCGGCGGACGTCTGGCCTGGCTGTAGCGCCGCCACCAACATCGGCATCGCGGTGAACGGAGTGTGGGTGAAGGACACGAGCTGCAGTTCCGCCGACGGATCGTTCACGTTCACCGGGATCAACACCGCCGCCAATCAGGTGATCGCGATCTACTTCAACGGCGCCGCCGGTGGCGACAAGGGCGTCGCCTACACCAGGCCAGTCAACAACAGCACGAACATCACCGGCATCCGCGTGTTCAAGGACGAGGTGGTGCTCGGCTCGGAGACGGCGACCGGGTGGACGAACGCCAACCTCGAGACGTGGGATTCCGACAACGACCCCGACGTGCCGCTCACCATCTCCGGCACCACGATGACCGCCCCTGGTGAAACCCGAATCCGGATCAACGCCGGCGATGCGTTCACCCCGACGGGTACCGTGACGATCCCCCGCCTCTGGGTGGAGGGCACCTACAACGGCGCGCCAGGCGAGACGCTGACGCTCACGAAGGGCGGTGATTCGGCCTGCAAGGGCTCCTCCAACATGGCGAACCACTACGCCTTCTGCCTGGAGACCACCGGCACGTTCAACGCACCGACAACCACGCGCGTCACTTCCACATCGACGACCTCCCTGGCATCCGGCGCCACCTACCAGACGCTCTCGATCGAGCCGACATCGGGAAGCCCCACGATCAATCTCGGCTACAGCTGGAACTCCCCGGACTCGTTCGCCCAGACGCTCGTGGTCGGCACCGGATCGGCAGCCGTGGTGGCATCGGCGCAGGAAAACAAGTTCACCGTCACCGGCAACACCACCATCAACGCACTTGCGACCATCAACACGGAGAACGGCGGCACGTTCGAGGCGAACGGCAACGTGACGGGCGCAGGCGCCACGGGCCAGACCACCGGCGGCACGTTCCGCATGCGGCCCGGGTCGGGCGCGACCGTGCTGTTCGGGCCCACGTCCGGGTCGTCGGACTGGGAGTTCAACGACCTCGAGATCGAGCATTCCGGCGGCGGTGCCGCCACCGTCCGGAGCGCCGCGGGCGGCACCGGTTCGTTCCGGGTGCTGCGGAATATCACCGTCGGGCGCAGCTCCGACTCCAGCAACACCACGTTCGACCTAGAAACCAACGATCGCGTGCTCGACGTGACCTGGGACCTGGTGATCACGACGCGGGGTACGCTCCTCGCCTCGTCGACTGCGACGATGCTGCTCGCCGGCGACTTCTCACGCGCCTCGACCGGCGTGTTCGTGCCCGGAACGGGCACGGTCAGCTTCTATGAATCGACCCGGCCCTCCAAGGTTGATTTCACGACCACCGGCCAGTCCTTCTACAACATCTCGATCACGACACCGGCAAAGGTCGTGCGCTTCGACTACTCCGAGACGACCACGATCACCAACAACCTCACCGTCGACGGCGGAGCGTGCGGCACGCGAGTCGGCATCGCATCGACCAGGGAGGCCGACGACGCCCCCCCTCGACGTGCAGGGAACCGCGAACATCCAGTTCGCAGACATCCGTGACTCCGCTGCCGTCACGCCGCTGGCAGCGACCAACTCGACTGCGGGCCCGAACAACACGAACTGGACGATCACGGGCGCCTGCGCGACGGTGACCATCTCGGGCAACTCCTACGAGGACGCACACGGCACGGTGTGGTCGCTCTGCGACGGCGTCACGCCGAACATGGCGCTCAGCGTGAACGGCTACGGCAAGGTGAACACGCCGTGCTCCCCGGTGGACGGATCGTTCAGCTTCACGCCCGTGCCAGACCCGGGACTCATCTATCTCGTCTACCAGGATCAGAACGGCACGCCGCTCGCAACGGGTGCGACCTACGGACTCGCACCGACACCGATCGCGAGCGTGACCGACGTCGACGTCGTCTACGGCGAGGTGCGCCTGCGCAGCGACAGCGGCGCGCCGATCAGAAGCAGCCACCTCAACATGTACGACTACGACATCGACACGACCCTCGGCGTGAAGGTCCTCGACGGCTACGACCGGCTCTACCTCAACGACGCCTCTGACTCCGCCTCGGACGACGGCGAGCTGTACATCGAGGCCGGCACCGAGTTCCGCCCCAACCACTACGTCGACGCGACCGCCCTCGACCTTCGTGGCACGATCACGAACGCCGGCGGGACCGAGTCCCTCCTGAACAACCAGCTCGCCGTCCATGGATCCGGAACGAGCACGGACTGTGACGATCCGATCGGCACCTCGATGCCTATCTGTGCCGGGCCCGCAGGCGGCATCAACGCCTACGACGGCAGCGACCAGGTCGTGCTCGATTCGACCTCTCCCTACGCGATCGCGGCGATGGACTACCCGTCCCTCCGGCTCACCCCGTCGACCGGCGACAATCCAGCGGTACAGCTCGGCGGTTCCGGAAACGGCACCTTGCGTGTGCGCGGTGAGCTGCAGCTCGGCTCCGGCGGCAACGACGTCGCCGTCGACACGTCCACCTACAGCCCCTACGTCTGGGTCGACGGAGACACCGGCCAGATCGGCAACCTCGACATCAGTACCGACTCCTCGCTGGCGGGAACCAGCGACGTACGCGTCGACGCGAACATGGTCGGAGGCGGCTCCATCGACATGACCGGCGGCACGTTCGAGAATCGCATCCAGACCAACGACGACGCACAGGACAACGTCGGCCCGGCCGGCAGTGGCGACCACACGTACTACAATCTCACGTTCTCCACCTCCGGATTCAGCCGCAGCCCCGACTTCCAGTCGAGCAGCGGCACGATCCGGGTTCGCAACGACCTGCAGATCGGCAACCCCGCGGACTCCGGCACCACCACGCTCGTCAACAACACGATCAACGAGACGATCGACGTCGACGGCAGCGTGATCATCACCAGCCGCGGCAGCCTCTCCGCTGCGTCGAGCCCCGCGACCCCGTTCACGATCGGCGACGACTTCACCAACCAGGGCACGTTCACCGGCAACGGCGGCACCGTGACCTTCGACACGGCATCGAACATCTCCACCGTCACCACGAGCGCACCCACGACGTTCTCCAACCTCGCCACCACGACTCCCGACAAGACGCTCCGGCTCCAGCACGGCATGACGACCACCGTCACCGGCACGTTCACCGCCAATGGCGGCAGCTGCGGATCGCCAGTCACGATCGAGTCGACGCTCGCGGGGTCCACGGCAACCATCAACATGGGAACCTCCGGCGTGCAGTACGCCACGCTGCGCGACTCGACTGCGTCCCCCGGTCGCACGGCAACGTCCTCGGCGAACCTCGGCAACAACAGCGGGTGGACGTTCGCCGGCGGCTGTTCCGCGCCCACGTCCATGCTCTCGCACGACACCAATGCAAGCGGGCTCGGGATCCCGCAGAATCCTGCCATCCTCGTCGACACCCCACACTTCTCGTGGATCAACAACTCGGGGCTGACTGCAGACCGTTCGCGCACGCAGGTCGTCAACACTCCCGTCGACGCCGATGTCGTGGCACTCTGGCCGAACGACGGCAACGGCCACGACCTCGCCGGCAGCGGCGGCGGCGACCTCGTGCCTGCAGGTGCGCCCAACGACGCTTCCTGGGATGCGACCTCCATCCAGCCAGGCTTCGGCCAATCGCTCGTCACCGACGGAGACGACGCAGCGATCGCGTCGAGCGCTTCCAGCTCGCTCGACATCGACACGTTCACGGTCGAGGCATGGGTGCGCATCTCGTCGCTGACCACCGGAATCGGCACGGAGTCGGTACTCGTGACGAAAGACACCTCGACTACCGACCGCAACTTCCGCCTGGGGGTGATGCGAACCGCCGCGACCACAGGGGTGGCATGGGCGGACATCTCCACCGGGGGAGCGGCCGGCCCCGCGCCGCTGCAGGGAACGACCGACCTCGACGACGGCCAGTGGCACCATGTCGCGTACACCGTCGATTCCACGCCCGCCGATCCGAACAAGGTACAGACGCTCGTCGTCGACGGCACGGTCGAGGCAACGTCGACGTTCAGCGGCAACGTCGACAACCCTGCGGTTCCCGTCGTCGTCGGTGCCGCCTCGACCTTCACCAACGGGCTCGACGGAAGGATCGACGACGTTCGGATCTCCAGCGCGGTCCGATCACCTGCAGAGATCAAGGGCTACGTGCGCAGCCGCATGCCCCACGGCACGGTGCTCTGGGACAGCGATCCCTCGAACGCCGGCATCGCCCTGGCAAGCTGCAACAACCTCGCACGCTGCGCGGACGTGATCCACGGCGGCGTACCGGTGGTGCGCGACGGTGCGCGCTACTACGTTCGGGGGAAGCTGAAATCGACCACCGCGATCTGGTCGGCGTGGAGCACCTGGGACTGGTTCGAGGCGGCGAGCGGAATCACGATCAACATCACTTCCGGCGCGTCCGAGTCACTGGGCACCGCCCTGCCGAACACGGACCTGACCGCGACGAGCGACATCGACGTGTGGACCAACGACCGCAACGGCTACACGCTGCTCGTGAAGGGTCCGGACGATGTCTGGGGCATGGACGGACCCGGCGCGGCGACGCTTCCCCGCTTCACGGCACCGCCCGATTCACCTGCATCGTGGCCCGCGCTCACACCGGGCTATTTCGGCTTCACCGTGCTGGCTGCGACGGGCGGCAAGGACACTGCCGTCTGGGGGACCGGCAGCACAGAAACCTCGTTCGCCACGCTGAACTACGTCGGCCTGCAGCAGAGTCGCGCAGCCGTGGCCCATCGGCGCAACAGCTACTCGCTTGCGACCGACACGATCACCGCGTCATATCGAGCAGACGTCGCTGCGGCCCAGGCCGGCGGCGCGTACACGACGACCATCGATTACATCGTGATCGCCAACGTCTAGG
>JAGQUL010000165.1 GCA_020438525.1 Thermoleophilia bacterium
GTTCGACTACCGTCCGGTCCCGGCGCCGAACGCACCGCCGAGGCTCGCGCGGGTGGCGAGCGCGGTGCCTACGTGGGATGCGGCGACGATCGCGCAGTCGCAGGAGCTCGGCTGGGACGAGTTCTGGCAGGCGCACCCCGCGGGGGTGGGTCGGCTGGTGCGGCTGGATGCCGCGTCGTGGGACGACGCGGTCGGGGCGGCGCGTGCGCTCGCGCTCACGACGCGCCCGGGTCGTGCGCCGGGCGACAAGCAGGCACAGGCGGTGCTGCACCTGGCCGACGGCAGCTGGTGGGCGGCCGGGCTGGGTGGGGTCGACGAGGCGATGCAGGGCATGTGGCTGCTGCGGATGGGCACGTACCCCGGGTACTGGCCGTCGCCGACGGGCACGGCACTGGCGCCGGAGGTCGAGGCGATCGTGGGGGGCAGCCCCACGACGTACGACACGCGCGGGCGAGCGGGGACCCCGGTGCCGCCGTCGCGCACGATCTGAGCGGACCGGCGCGCAGTTTCGGGCTCTCGCGAACTGTCGCTCTCGCGATCCCTCGCTCGCGCGATCCCGCGAGCTGCGGGCGGCTCTGACGCGGCCGATGCGGGTCGATGTCAGGCGCCAGGATCGGCGGTCTGCCAGCGAACGGGCAGTCCGGCGATCTCGTCGCGCAGGAGCACGTCGAGGCGAGCGTTCGTGTCGGGCCGGGACGCGGTCACGACGAACGCGGGGGCGGGGATGCGGCGCGGCTCGACCTTGACGAGCTCGCGGATGCGCGCGACGAACCCTGCGATCTCGCCGGGTGACGCGTACTCGTTGCGTGGCGAGCTGCCGTCCTGGCGCCGGACCAGCACGCGAACGCCGTCGATCGCGTCGTCGAGCGCCGCGCTCGCGAGTGCTGCGTCATGGTTGGTCTCGAAGCGCAGTTCGAGCAGATCGGGTGCGAGCGCGCGCCCACCGTCGATCGCGCCGAGCTGGCGGTACCAGTCGCCGAACACGACCTTGAGCAGGCCTGCAGTGGTGGGCTGTGGCGACGACGGAGCGGTGACGGTGGCGAGATGCATGCCGCGATCCTACGAGGCGGATCACGCCACGTGGCGCAGCTCGAGCGAGCCGCGAGGCGAGAGGGGTGGCTGACGGGACTCGAACCCGCGACCACTCGGACCACAACCGAGGGCTCTACCAACTGAGCTACAGCCACCAAGCAGGACGCGCAGCATAGCAGCGAGGCGGGTGCGACTCCACACCACATGCCTCACCGATTTCTATGCGATCGGGTGTCGTCTCGGGGTGCTCAGGTAACGAATTTGGGCCCAGGACCCGATTTCGTTACCCGAGCTCGCGCGGGGTCGGGTGTCATTGTGCTCGATCGCACGAAAATCGGTGGGTGCCGATGGGAGGGTGATCGATTGCACGGGATCGCACAAAAATCGGTGAGGGCGCGGCTGACGGGCTGGGCAACGTCCCGGGGATCTTGTAATCTACTGCCAGCCTGCGGGTGTAGCTCAATTGGCTAGAGCACCAGCCTTCCAAGCTGGGGGTTGAGGGTTCAAATCCCTTCACCCGCTTGAGAATTCGAAAGTCATTCGCGTCGCGTAGTTGAAAGGCGCACGTACCGTTTTGCAGCGCACCCCCGAACAGCGCGCCCAGCACGCCGAATGGATGCGGCGTGCGGCGGGCGGAGACACTGCGGCCTTCGAGGCGCTCTACGACGAGTTCGCCGATGTCACCTACTCGGTCGCGATCGGAATGCTGCGTGATTCCCAGCGCGCGGAGGATGCGACCCAGGATATCTGGATCAAGGTCTGGAATGCGGCCGGCTCGTTCGACCCGGAGCGCGCGTCCGTGGCGACCTGGATCAGCACGCTCGCCCACCGGCACGTGATCGACCTGCTGCGCCGCGCCGGCGTGCGCTCCGCCGACAAGCCCGGCGGCGAACCCGGCGACGAGGTCGCCGCACGCATCGCCACCGGCGAGGACGTGGCCGACGCCGCCACCACGAGCGTCTACGGTGAGCAGGTTCGCGAGGCACTGGCACAGCTGGCGGAGAACCATCGCGTCGCACTCGAGCTTGCGTACTTCGGTGGCTACACGCAGAGCGAGATCGCCGAACGGCTCGGAAAACCGCTTGGCACCATCAAGACGTACATGTTTCAGGGGATGCGCCAGCTCCGCTCCCTGCTCGAGGTCGAGGACGACCCGAGCCCGACGTCCCACGCGCGGACGGGGGAACCGCGAACGTGAACCACGAGACCCAGACACCAGACGAAGCCATTCGCGAGCTGCTCGTGCCGTACGCCCTGCGCGAGCTCGAGCCCGCGGATCGAGCACGCGTCGAGCGCGCGCTCGAGCACGACCCTGACCTGCGCGCCGAG
Source organism: Thermoleophilia bacterium (assembly GCA_020438525.1). Next base: position 2,362 of record JAGQUL010000165.1, read on the forward strand.
CTCGACCAGATCGAGGCCGCCGGAGTAGCGCTGGTCGAGCAGCTGCCGCGACACGCGGCACCGCAGCGCGTGAAGTCGAACGTGATGGCAGCCGTGCGGGCAAGCGCCCAGGCCGCGGCAGAGCAGGAGGCGCTCGCAGCGGGCGCTCCGACCTTCGAGGCCGATGCAGCACCCGCGCGCCGACCCCGCCGGCGCTGGCTCGGTGCACCGGCATTCAGCGCTGCGCTTGCGGCAGCATGCGTGGTGCTCGCGTTCGTCGCATTCGACCTGAACGGCAAGCTCGACAAGGCGAACGATCGCGCCGATCGCCTCGCACGCTCGGCCTCGTCCGGAGCGGACGGTGCCGGCGGTCCGCCCGCGGGCTTCAGCGACGCGACGATGCACACGGTGTCGACCACGTCGAGCTTCGGCAGCGCGACCGGATCGCTGATCCGTCTGTCCGACGACAAGTGGCTGCTCGCCTTCAACGACGTCCCCGAGCCGGCCAAGGGGCGCAGCTGGCAGGTCTGGACCGCCGACTCCGGCGGCACGATCCGCAACGTCGCGCAGTGGGACAAGGGCGAGACGCAGCTCGTGATGCTCGACAGCAGCGACATCGTCGAGGTGATGGTCAGCTACGAGCCGACGCTCGAGCCGGCTCCCGCTCCCTCGAGCGCGCCCGTCGCCGACGTGAAGGTCTGACGCTTCCAGCGGCCACGTCGTGGCCGCAATCTCGTCGCCTGCGCTGGAACAATCGCCGTGCGGGCCCCGACACACGGGTATGGGACGGGACCGGGACGACGCCCCCAGCGGGGCCCGAACGACGCGAATGCGAGCATTCGCTGCTTCCCTGATCCTGCTTGCCGCCGCACTGCTCGCAGCGGGCTGTGGCGGCTCCGCCGACGACGCGAACGCCGGCGGCGTACCCACGCTCGGCTTCATGACCTGGCGTGACCAGACCGGCTTCGACGACAAGAACTTCCGCCGCTGCGAGAAGGCCGACGGCAACACCTATCGCATCGAGGCGATCCCGATGGGCCCGAGCGTCGACGCCGCCCGCGAGCAGCTGACCCGTCGTCTCGCCGCCGGTGACGAGACGATCGACATGATCAACCTCGACGTGATCTGGACCGCCGAGTTCGCCGACGCCAACTGGATCATGGACCTCACCGAGCGGGTCGAACCGATCAAGGACCAGTACGTGCCGGCCGCGCTCGACTCCGCCCGCTACAAGGACCGGTACTGGGCCGTGCCCGCCGGCACGAACGCCGCCCTGATGTACTACCGAACCGACCTCGTCGACCACGCTCCCAAGACCTACGAGGAGCTCGCCACGATGGCGAAGGCCGCGCAGCAGAAGCAGCCCGGCATCGCCGGCTACATCTTCCAGGGCGCCGCGTACGAAGGCGGCACGGTCGACGGACTCGAGTTCCTCGGCAGCGCCGGCGCGAAGGTGCTCAGCGACGACGGCAAGAAGTCGACGATCGACGACGGCGACGGCGCCGAGCAGGCGTTCGGATGGCTGCAGTCGATCATGAAGGACAAGGTGTCGCCGAAGGTCGTGACGACCTACATGGAAGAAGACACCCGCCTCGCGTTCCAGAAGGGCGACGCCGTGTTCATGCGCAACTGGCCGTACGCCTGGGCGCTCATGAACAAGGACGACGCATCGAAGGTGAAGGGCAAGTTCGACATCGCCCCGCTCCCCGGGTTCGACGGGCACCCCGGCGCAAGCGTCCTGGGCGGACAGAACTACGGCATCGCGTCTTCGACCGACCAGCCCGAGCTCGCATGGAAGGCGATCATGTGCCTCACCGGCGAGGACGTGCAGCGCGAGAAGGCCGTCGTGAAGGGCGAGATGCCGACCCTCACGAAGCTGTACGACGACGAGCAGCTGCACAAGGACATCCCGTTCCTCGACGTGCTCGCGCAGGGCCTGAAGACCGGCGTGAACCGGCCCACGACGCCCTACTACAACGACGTCACGATCGCGATCTACAAGATCTACAACGACGTGCTCAACGGGCGGCTCTCGCCCGCCGACGCAGCCAAGGAGCTGCAGCACAAGGTGCAGGCGGCGATCGACGGAAAGGCGGAGATCTGATGCGATCCGCCGGCTTCCTCGACAGGCTCGACGAGAAGCGCCTGGGGCTGCTGTTCGTGGTGCCCGCGCTCGTGCTGATGGCGATCGTCGCGGCGTACCCCGTGCTCAACGCGATGTGGCTGAGCCTGCACCGCTACAACGTGAAGATCCCCGACGACTACGCGTTCATCGGCCTCGACAACTACGTGCGCATCCTCGCGTCGCAGACCTGGTGGACCGCGATGAGCACCACGTTCGTGTTCGCGGCGATCAGCGTGTCGATCGAGTTCCTGCTCGGCCTGGCGATGGCGCTCGTGATGAACAAGGGCATGGGCAGCGCCACCGGCATCGTGCGCGTCGCGGTGCTCGTACCGTGGGCGACGATCACCGTCGTGACCGCGCTCGCGTGGAAGTGGATCTTCACGCCCACCTTCACCTTCAGCCTGTTCAGCAAGGTGATGAGCCTGTTCGCCGACGAGGGCTGCATGCTCTGTGGCCGCTGGACGAGCGTGATGGCGATGGTGTTCGCCGACGCATGGAAGACGGCGCCGTTCATCGCGCTGCTGCTGCTCGCCGGCCTGCAGTCGATCGACACCGAGATGTACGAGGCCGCCGACGTGGACGGCGCCAGCAGGTGGACCCAGTTCACGCGCATCACGCTGCCCGCGCTCAAGCCCGCGATCCTCGTCGCACTGCTGTTCCGCTCGCTCGACTCGCTGCGCATGTTCGACCTCGCATACGTCATGACGAGCGGCCAGAACGACACGTCGACGATCTCGATGGTCGCCTACGACTACCTGATCAAGCGCCTCGACATGGGCGTCGGCAGCGCGATGAGCGTGCTCACCTTCCTCGTCGTGTTCATCGTGGCGTTCATCTTCGTCAAGGTGCTCGGCGCCGCGCCGGAAGGCGTCGAGAAGAAGCCGTCGCGACGTGAGCGTCGCAGGCAGGCGATGGAGGTGCAGGTCGCATGAGCGCCGGAGCCGCAACAGCCGGAGCGTACGGATCGCCTGCGATGGTGCGCCCGTCGTCCGTCCCGATCGCCGAGCCGAAGAAGCATGGGTTCATCGCTGCGGTGCTCGACCAGCCCTGGACCACCGCCGGCATCGTCGGGCTGATCCTGTACTGCCTGTTCCCGTTCCTGTGGCTCGTGCGCCTGTCGATGGACCCGGCCGCGAACGGCAAGCTGCTGCCGAGCACGTTCAGCCTCGACAACTACGGCGCGGTGTTCCGCAACGACGAGTTCGTGCGCGCGTTCTTCAACTCGATCATCGTCGCCGGCAGCGCCACCGCCGTGGCAATGCTGATCGGCGGCGCCGCCGCCTACGCGCTCGGTCGCCTGCCCGTGCCCGGCAAGCAGTACATCATGTTCGCCGTGCTCGCCGTGAGCATGTTCCCCGGCATCGCGATCGTCGGACCGATCTTCGAGCTGTGGCGGTCGATCGGCCTGTTCGACACCAAGACCGGGCTCGTGATCCCGAACGTGACGTTCTCGCTGCCGCTCGCGATCTGGATCATGTCGAGCTTCTTCCGTGAGCTGCCGCGCGACCTCGAACACGCCGCCTACATGGACGGCGCCACGCCGTTCCAGGCATTCCGCAAGGTGATGCTGCCGCTCGCCGCACCGGGCGTGTTCACGAGCGCGATCCTCGTGTTCATCAACACCTGGAACGAGTTCCTGATGGCGATCTCGCTGAGCGCGACCAAGAACAGCATCACCGTTCCGGCGGCGATCAGCTTCTTCCAGGGCGAGAACACGCTCGAGATTCCGGTCGGACCGATCAGCGCGGCGAGCGTGATGGTGATGCTCCCGCTCGTCGGCATGGTGCTCGTGTTCCAGCGCCGCATCGTCGCGGGCCTCACCGCGGGCGGCGTGAAGGGCTGACGGACCCGCCGGGAACCGGCTGGTGCGTTCGCGCGTCCTACCCGTGGGTAAGGAGGACGACATGAAGCAAACCCACGCGCGAACCCTGTTCCTGATGGTGGCAACGGCGGCGCTGCTCGCAGCAGGATGCGGCAGCGGCAGCGACGACGGGTCGAAGTCCGATGCGTCGTCGAAGACGAAGACCGAGCCGTCGGGCGGTGGAGAGGCGGCAGCGGGCGAGCAGGCAACCGCCGACCTGAAGATCCACCTCGAGAAGATCGGGTCGAAGGACGGTACCGGCCTGCCCGTGCCGAGCGGGATCGCATGCACCAAGTCGATCCCGGCAACCTGCAACGCGACCGTGTCGTGCCCGGTCGACGCCGATGCCGACCCGTCCGGCGCGGAGGTGTGTGCGTGGCTCGCGGGTGACGGAGCCGACGCGCTGCTCGTCGAGCCGCCCGACGGCGAGGTGTGCACCATGCAGTACGGCGGACCGGAGCTCGCGACCGTGACCGGCACGCTCGACGGTGAGGACGTCGACGCGTCGTTCAGCAGGCAGGATGGCTGCGCGATCGCACGTTACGACGCGGTCGCACCGCTCTGGACCCGCGTGTTCGAGACCGGTGGCGAGACCGATGGCGACGGCGCGACGACCGAGCCCACGACGAGCCCGGATGCACCTGTCAGCTCGGGGCCGTCCGATCCGGAAGTGATCGACGATCCGCCCGAGGCGTTCAGGTAGACGCGTCGCTCGGCACGAGCGACGTGAGCGCGTACGTGAACTTCTCCTGGAAGTCGGTGTCGCCGAGCACCGACTTGGTCTTGACCTTGAGGTTGCCGGTGAACTTCACCGGAAGCCCGGTCTCGGTGAGCCAGAACTCGGAAGTGTCGCCGCCGTTCGTGTCGCCGGTCTGCTTCGATACGACCTTCGTGTGCCAGACGTCGACCTGCTCGCCACCGACGGTCATCGTCTCCTTGCCGAGCGCCGTGGCCGTGTACACGCTCGTGGACTTGTCGCCCTCGCGGCACGTCCACTCCCACGTGTCGCCCTGCTGCGAGTCGGTGCGCAGTCGGATCGCGTCGTCGCCACACTCGTACTCCGTCGTCTGCAGCTGGTTGAAGAAGTTGATCTTGCGCGTGAATCCGCGATCGATCATCTCGCCCCCCTTCGTGCAGAACCGGCGCTCCTCGATGTGCTGCTTCACGTACACGACGTTGGACGTCCACGCGCAGTCGTCTTCGGGATCGAGCGTCACGACGATCGCCACCTCTTCCGGGAACACGTGCTCGCTGCCGCCGAGCGCCGAGACGCTCTCGCGACCCGACCCGGTGTACGAGTAGGTGCCGGCCTCGGGGCGATCCCCGGCCTCGATGTCGCTCGACCCGTCGTTGCCGACCAGGCTTGCGGCATCCTTGGCATCCACCTTGTCGGTCTCGTCTCGGGCACCGAGCGTTCGCACGCCGAACGCGACGATTCCGATGACCAGCAGGACCACGACGGCAATCAGCAGCTTCCTCATGCCGTGATTCTGCCCGACGGGCCGGTCGTCAGTCCTTCGAACCGGCCGAAATCCGCGTGCTCACGCCGATTCCCGCCGGTCCGCCGGGTGCGTCGATCATCCGGACGCTCGGCTCCAGCAGGAACGCCAGGCACACGAGGAACGTGCCGATCGACATGCCCGCGAGCACCGCTTCGCGCCCCACGCCCTCGGTCAGCCAGCCTGCGAGCGCCATCCCGATCGGCATCCCGCTCAGCGAGCACATCCAGTCCCACGCGCTCACCCGCGCGAGCTTGTCGGACGGAACGCCGCCCTGCAGCGCCGACTCCCACACCGGCGTGAACAGCCCGAACGACATCCCCGCGATCGCCATCGCTGCCATCACCGCCGCGACCGGTGCCTGCACGAGCAGCAGCGCCGGCACCAGCGCCACACCCAGGAACAGCCACATCGACACGAGCATCGGGCGGCGCAGCAGGCCACTCGCCGCGACCACGGCGCCGAGCGCGGCACCTGCACCGGCGCCCGCCAGCATGAGCCCCCACGAGCGGGCGCCTGCGTAGTCGGCCTTCGTGACGATCGGCCCGACCACCTGCAGCGGACCCTCGTACATGAGCAGGAACCCGGTCGCCGTGGCGAGCGTGAACCAGATCCAGCGCCGTGACCGAACCTCGCGCCAGCCGTCGCGCAGCTCCGACACGAACGACCCGCCGCCCACGTCGGTCGCGCGATCAGGAAGCGGCACGCCACCCATCACGAGCAGCAGCAGCGCGCTCGCGCCGAACGTCGTCGCATCGATCGCGATCGCCCAGCCCGGTCCGATCGCCGCGACGAGGAACCCACCGGCAGCCCATCCCGTCGTCCACATGAGGTTCTCCGCGGTGCCCATCAACCCGTTCGCGGTCACGAGGTGGTCGGCCGTGAGCAGCTGCGGCATCAGCGCCGTGCGCGCCGGCATGAAGAACGCGGTGGCGATGCTGTACACGACGTTGAGCACGAGCAGGTGCCACATCCGGGCCGTGTCGGTGAGCAGCAGCGCCGCGAGCGTCGACTGCGACGCGAGCCGCACGATGTCGCTCGTGACCATGATCCGCACGCGCGGGATCCGGTCGGCCCACACGCCGCTCACGGCGAACGTCACGACCATCGCGGCACCACCTGCGGCGAGCACCGTGCCGAGCGCCGCGCCCGAGCCGGTGACCTGCAGGACCGCGAACGCGATCGCCACGATGAAGATCGCGTCGCCCAGGAACGACGCGCACTGTGCCGCGAACAGCAGACGGAAGGAGCGGTGTCGGAGCGGCTCGCGCATGGCAACACGGTATACCCGAGCCCAAACCGCGCGCTCGCACCGTCGCTCGACTCGCGCATCGAACGTATGTTCGATACAGTATGGGCATGGACGGGGGCGACGACACCGGCGGCGAGCGTGAGCGGGGCCCCGTCGTCGCATGTTGCTGGATGCCCGGGTTCCCGCTGCAGGTGGTGGCGCACGGGCGTGCCGATCTGGCGGGCCCGGTGGCGCTCGCCTCCGATGCCGAGGCACACCCGGTGGTGCTCGACTGCACCGATGCCGCGCGCGACCATGGCGTGGAGCCCGGGATGCTCGTCTCGCGGGCGATGGGCTGCTGTGGGCGGTTGCAGGTGCTCGCCTGCGACGTGCCGCGCGTGGAGGAGGCGGCCGAGCGGTTCGTGCAGCGACTCGAGGCGCACGGTGCTGCCGTGCAGCCGCTCGAGCCGGGTCGTGCGTTCTTCGATGCGGCGCCGCTCGAGCGCCTCTACGGTGGACTGCCGCGCGTGTTCGAGCGCCTGCTTGCGGCCTACTCGGGCGAGCTCGTGCGGATCGGCGCCGGTCCCAATCCCTTCGTCGCGTGGGTCGCCACGCGGCATGCGCCCCCCGGTGGCTGGCTGCGCGTGCCGCCCGGCGAGGCGCGCCGGATGCTCGAGCGGATGCCGCTCACGCTGCTGCCGGCCGGGGGCGAGCTGGTCAAGCTGTTGCACGCGCTCGGGCTCGAGACGCTCGGCGACGTGGCGGCGCTCGACGTGCATCACGTCGCCGACCGGCTCGGCGCCGACGGGGTGCGGCTGCACGCGCTCGCGCGCGGGGAGGATCCCACGCGCCTGGAGCCGCGCGTACCGGCCGAGCCTGTGGTCGAGCAGCTTGCGTTCCCCGAGCCCGTCGCCAATGCGCAGACGCTCGAGAGCGCCGTGGGCATGCTCGCCGACCGGCTGGCCGCGCACCCGCGTTGCATGCAGCACGCACCGCGTGCCGTGGTGGTGACGTGCGCGCTCGCCGGTGGCACATCCTGGAGCTCGCGTCGCGTGCTGCGCACGCCGACCATCGACCCGCGCCGACTCGCGCTCGCCGTGCGTCCCGCGCTCGGGGAGGTGCCTGCTGCGGTCGAGCGGATCGTCGTGGAGCTCGACGGGTTCGAGCCGCGCGCTGCCGATCAGCGCTCGCTGCTCGGCGGGCGCGGCGGGGCGTTGGCCGTGGGCAGCTTCGACGACGACGAGCTCGCGGGCATCCACGACGAGCGCGTCCAGCGCGGCATGCGCCACGTGCAGGAGGCGCTCGGCGAGGAGGCGCTCCTGCAGGTGCTCGAGGTGGAGCCCTGGTCGCGCGTTCCCGAGCGGCACGCGGTGCTGGTCCCGCGCGGGCGCGCGCGAGACGATGATCGTGACGGGGGCCGTGCATCGGTGAGCGGACGCGATGTCGGGCGCGGGGTGTGGAGCTGATGGCCGCGGCGCAGCTTCGGCGCCTCAACGAGCCTGTGCCGGCCGACGTGCGCCTCGGCGCGGATGGGCGCCCCGCGCGCGTGGCGTGGCGCG
>JAGQUL010000166.1 GCA_020438525.1 Thermoleophilia bacterium
GCGACCGTCGGCGTGGCGCCTCGCGCGGTCGACGCGAAGTCGAGCGCGGTCCTGAGCTGGTCTGCAAACGTTCGGCCGTGTGCAGTGGTACCGAAGAGCTGGGTCATGGGTGTCCCCTCCCATGGTTGATACGTCCTGTGTCCCTACCGATCTGTCGGGGCGGTTGGGCTGGCCGTTTCACGGGAACCGTCGCGACGTGATGCGACGCGCGCTCGGACTGCTGCTTGTGACGACGATCCTGGTGGGCGTGAGCGTCGCGTGGGCCGAAGCTGCGTCGGGTGGCCCGCCGGGCGACACGACCGAAGGATCGGGTCGGGAGCTGCCGGCCGGCTGCTCGTGGAAGCCGACCACGCGCGTCCAGCGCGACATGGATCCGCCGAACGTGCCGCTCAACGAGCAGGTGATCCTGTCGCCGCCGAACATCGACGTGCCGGTGCAGCTGCAGGCGGGCGACTCGTTCACGTGCATCGTGTCGATCCGCAGCCGGCGGAGCGCGCCGGCGACGTTCGAGCTCCATCCGATGGGCGTGGTGGGTTCGCGCGCGTCGAACCTGCGGTTCGAGCTCGTCGACTCGAGCGACGATCGCTGGGCGGCGACCGCGGGCGCCTGGATCGCGCCGACCGTGCCCGACGTGATCATCCCGCCGCGCGGGGTGGCGAAGGTGCCGGTGCGGATCACGGTGCCCGAGGATCCACCGGTCGGCGGGATCTACGGGGCGCTCGATGTCGTGTCGCGCACGCGCGCGAAGGCGGGCGAGACCACGCTCGGCATCGAGTCGCACGCCGCGACGATCTTCCTGCTGCACGTGGGCGGCGAGGGGGCGCCGGACCTGCAGCTGCGCGACGTCGACGCGCCGCGGCTGCGCTGGGACCGCGACTCGTGGCGGCTCACGGGCGACCTGGTGAACGACGGCACGCTGCACGCGACCGGCGGCGGGCGCGTGCGGATCCGATCGATCTTCGGGAACGAGGTTGCGTCGCTCGCGCTGCCGGTGCACACGATCCTGCCGGGCGGCCACCAGCCGATCGACGTGACGTGGGACAAGGTGCCGTGGCTCGGCTTCTACCGCTACGACGTGCGCGTGGCGAGCCAGGGCGACGACCCCGACGTGGCGACCGCCACCGGCTGGTTCGTCGCGTTGCCGCCGTGGTGGGTGCTCGCGATCGTGGGCGTGGTGCTGCTGGTGCTGCTCGTGCGCTGGCTGCGCGGTCGCGCGCATGCGTGGGACGACGACCTCGACCACGACAGCGACCCCGACTCCGATGATCCCGGCGACGACTTCGACTTCGACCTCGCGGAGCGCCAGCTGCGCGACTGACGTGTGTGGCATGCGCAGGTACGAGCCCGCGAGCACGCCGGCTTGGACGGGCGCGCGGACGCGCCGGCTTGGACGGGCGCGCGCCGGACGTATGTACGGAACCCGCGGATTCCGCGGGTTCCGTACATACGTCTCGCACGCGACGGTGCGCGAACCCGGGAACCGGTGCTAGAAGATCGTGTCGGCGGGGGTGCTGGCGGGGGCCGGATCGGCCGCGGCGTCGGCGGGCACGGTGCCGTCGGGCGCGAAGTCGTCGCCGCTCTCGGCGTTCACTGCGGCGACCTCGTCGGGGGTGACGGTGAGCTTCTTGAGCCGGTCTGCGGCGTAGTCGAGGCGCTGCTGGCACCAGCGGTGCAGCGCCTCGCCGCGCTCCCAGAGCGCGAGCGCGTCGTCGAGCCCGGTGTGGCGATCCTCGAGCGCCTCGACCACCTGCTCGAGCTCGGCCTGTGCCTGCTCGAACGTGAGCGTCTCCACGGCCGGCCGGTCTGCTGCGGGAACCTGGTTGTCGTCGCCCATCGTCATCGCCCTGCCTTCGCTCCGGTCGCTGCTTCGACCTCGTCCACCGTCGCGTGCAGCGTACCGTGCGCCACCGCCACCTGCACCTGGTCGCCGGCGGCCACGTCGCCGACGCCCTGCACCACGCGACCGTCCGCGCCGCGCACGATCGCGTAGCCGCGCTCCACCACCGCCGTGGGCGACAGCGCGCGCAGCCGCCCGACCGCCGCGGTCAGCCGCGCGCCGCGCTCGTCGAGCCGAACCCGCAGCACGCGACGCAGGTCACGCCGGTCCCGATCGATCGCCGTTCGCGCGACCTCGATCCGCTGGTCCATCGTGGCGCGCGCACGGTCGCGCACCGCCTCGATCCACCGCCTGCGCTCCTCCACGAACCGCGCCGGCGAGCGATCCGCAAGCCGTGCGCGCAGCATCGCGATTCGCTCGCCGCGCAGGCGGACGTGATCGCTGCCGCGTCGCCGCATCGACTGCTGCGCACGTGTCAGTCGCCCTGTCAGCTCCGCGTAGTCGGGCACGACCGTACGCGCTGCCGCGGTCGGCGTGGACACGCGAAGGTCGGCCACGTTGTCGCTGATCGGGGAATCCTTCTCGTGGCCGATCGCGCTCACCACGGGCTTCGGGCACGCCGCGATCGCACGGCACAGCCGCTCGTCGCTGAACGGCAGGAAGTCCTCGAACGCGCCGCCGCCGCGCGTGATCACGATCACGTCGACATCCTCGATCTGCTGCATCTTGCGCAGCGCCGCCACGAGCATCGGCGCCGCACGCTCGCCCTGCACGAGCGTCTCGCACATCACGAGCTTCACCGGTGGGAATCGCTCGTACACGTTGCGCAGGAAGTCGCCCTGCGCGGCGGCGCCCGCGCCCGTGATCACGCCCACGCGCCGTGGCAGGAACGGCAGCGGCCGCTTGCGCGACTCGTCGAACAGCCCCTCCGCCTGCAGCTTCGCCTTGAGCGCCTCGAGCTGCTGCAGGATCAGCCCGCGGCCCGCGTGCTCCATCCCCTGCACGCGTAGCTGGAACGTGCCGCGCTGCTGGTAGATGTCGGGTCGGCCGAAGCACTGCACCAGGTCGCCGTCGCGCAGGTCGAGCTTGAGCGCCTCGAAGCGCGCCTTGGGCATCGTGGCGCTGACCATCCAGCCGTTGTTGGGATCCTTGAGCGTGAAGAACACCGTGCGCAGGCTCTGGCCCGGTCGTGGCACCTTGAGCTCGCTGATCTCGCCCTCCACCCACAGCGACGGGATGTCGACGATCCGGCTGCGCACCCCGAGCGTGAAGCCCGTGACCGACCACACCTTGCGCTCGCCGTACCACAGCGGCTCGGTCGCGCCCTCGTAGATGTCGTCGTCGCCCCATGCCATGGAGCGACAGTGTACGCGGGCGCCGCTGACTGCGTGGTTGCGGGCGGTCGGTCAGCGGTGCGAGATCGAGAAGGTCGCCACGAGGGGCCAGTGATCAGAACTCCCCCTCGATCCGCGAGCAATGCCGCTGAACCGGATATCAGTCGTTCCGAGCAGGTGGTCGAGCCGGAGCCCCGGAGCCAATCCCTCGACGCGACCCAGTCGCTTCCAGGTGACGCCTCGACCACCATGCAGGTCGTCCCACGCCGAGTGGAGGCCCGCATCCAGCAGGACATCGAAATGCTGGGTGGTCTCGGTGACGTTCAGGTCGCCCATCACGATCGTCGCCCGGGACGAGTGCCGAATCAGTTCCGACAGTCGAGCGACCTGCCGTCGCTGCTCCACATGTCCAGCAGCGCTGGACGACAACGGCATCGCGAGGTGGACGTTGTACAGGTCGAGCGCGGATCCGTCGTCGAGCCGCAGCGTCGACCGGAGCGCCGGATACTCCCACCGACCCAGCTGCACACTTCGTTCGTTGTCGACATCGAGGTTCGTGAACGTCGCGATCCCTTGCGGGTCGGTACGAACCGATGCGAATCGATGGACGAACTGCCGGTCGAGCGCGGGACCGAGAACGTCGTTCCAGCGCTCCGTGTACTCCTGCAGCACCAGGATGTCCGGATCGACTCGGCTGATCTGGCGGAGCACACCGTCGTGGTCAGTCTCCACACCCCGACGAAGGTTGACACTGAGGATCGTGAGCTCCCCGTCAGCGGCGGACGGAAGCGTGTCTCCGCTGCCGATCCATCCTCCATGGATCGGCCAGAGCAGGAACACGACGACCGGCAGGCTGGCGAGTGCATATCGCCATCGCTTCATGAGCGCTGCGATCCCGATGACGGCGAGACCCACGAGACCGACGTGCACTCCGAGCACACGAACGAGGAAGGTCCGGTATGCGAGCTGGTCGTACCAACCGCCGCGGGGCCTCATGTCGTAGTGCCACAGCCACGAGAACACCACGACGGCGTAGATCACGACGAGCAGCGACCATGCGGCGAAACCCAGCCACGAACGCCCTGTACGCCTCCGATGCGCGCCGGTCTCATCCATCCCGTCGATTCTCGCAGGTACGGCAGCACCGGCCGGTCGACGTACAGCGCCGCGCGCCATGGCTTGAAGGCGGTGATCAGTCTGCGTGTCGGAATCGCGCATTCCGGCAGGACGCTTGCGATGTGCTCAGGACGCATGGACCATCGTGCGTTGAGCACGCGATGCAACGTTGGTCAAGATCATTCGACGATCTGTCGATTGGCCGGCCATGTCTCGCATCGCTCGCCACTTCCGCTCCAACGCAGTCGCCTACGTCGCGCTGTTCCTGTCCACGCCGGGGATCGCGATCGCGGCCGGCACGGTCGGATCGGTCGACATCATCGACGGGGACGTGGCGACGGTCGACCTGGCCGACCAGTCCGTAACCAACGCGAAGCTCGCGAACGACGCGGTGGACACGACCAAGATCGCCACGTTCGCGATCGACGCGACGAAGATCCTCGGCAACACGATCACCTCGAACGAGATCAAGGACGAGTCGTTGTTGGCCAGCGATTTCGCTCCCGGGCAGCTCCCCTCAGGCCCGACCGGAGCTACCGGCCCCCAAGGCCCGGCAGGCCCGACCGGACCGCAGGGCCCCACCGGCGACAAGGGTCCGGCAGGACCGACCGGTGCCACTGGTGCCACCGGCGCGGCCGGACCCAAGGGCGCGACCGGAGCTCGGGGCGCGCGAGGCGTCCAGGGCGCGCGCGGTGCACGGGGCCTGATCGGACCGCGCGGATTGACGGGACGAACCGGTGCTCGCGGGTTGGTAGGTCCGCGCGGCCTGCGCGGGTACATCGGTCCACGTGGATTGCGCGGCGCAATCGGGCCGCAGGGACCGCGTGGATTCATCGGCGCTCGCGGCCAGGCAGGTGCGCGCGGCCCGTCCGGGGTGTGGGCCCGAGGCACGGGTCACTCACAAGGGGTGCTCGTCAACAACTACGAAGTCAATGCCGCACCGGTCGTCTCCACCACGGTCGATGCACCGAGCGCCGGGCAGGTGTTGACGCTCGCGAACCTGAAGTTCGAAGCCGACGTTCGGCTCACCCCCGGCGCCGTGTTCGGTAATCCCGCCGCTCGGTTCGCGAACATCAACGCGCGGGTCAAGGTCGATGGCAGGTGGACCGGGATGACATATGTCGAGAGCGTGCATCCGGGTCGGGAGGAATGGCACACGATCTCGCTCCAGGAACCCATCACGGTCGGAGCGGGTCGCCACAGGGTCGAGGTGTTCGCGTGGATGAGCGTGGATCGCGGCAACATGACCGCCGCAACGTACGTTCGCGAAGGTTCGGTCTACGCATTCGCGATCGGTTGAGCGCCGCTGCCGCTTCGATACGCTGCGCCGCATGACGGTCGCACTGGTTACCGGAGCCTCCTCCGGCATGGGCAAGGACATCGCACGCGCGCTCAAGGCGGACGGGCACGTCGTGTACGGCGCCGCGCGCCGCGTCGAGCAGATGGCGGACCTCGAAGCCGAGGGGATCACGGCGCTGCGGATGGACATCACGGTGGACGACGACATCCGCTCAGCGCTCGCCGAGATCGAGCGCGCCCATGGCGGGGTCGACGTGCTCGTGAACAACGCCGGGTTCGGCCTGTACGGACCGGTCGAGGAGGTGCCGATCAGCGACGCGCGCTACCAGTTCGAGGTGAACCTGTTCGGGCTCGCGCGACTGACGCAGCTCGTGCTGCCGCACATGCGGGCGAAGCGCAGCGGCACGATCGTGAACATCAGCTCGATGGGCGGGAAGGTCTACACGCCGCTCGGCGCGTGGTACCACGCGACCAAGCACGCGCTCGAGGGCTGGTCGGACTGCCTTCGCTTCGAGCTCGCGCCGCACGGGATCGACGTGGTGATCGTGGAGCCCGGCGCGATCGAGACCGAGTGGGATTCGGTGATGCGCGAGAAGTTGGTCGACGACTATTCCGACGGCGCCTATGCCGATCTCGTCGCGGCGACTGCCAGGGCCACTGCCGGAGCCTATGGCGGCAGCGGCTCGCCCGGTACCGTGATCGCCCGGGTCGTCGCCAAGGCCGTGCGCGCGCGCCGCCCGAAGACCCGGTATGTCGCCGGCAAGTACGCACGCCCGATGATCCTGCTGCGCCGGATCGTGAGCGATCGCATGTTCGATCGGCTGCTGCGAACGCAGTACCGTTAGGCGACGCGTCCGGTATCCTTCGCGTCGCCCGAATCGTCTGCTCCGCCGAAGGATTCCCCAATGCCCACGCTTCGCACGCTCGTGCGCCGGCTCGCGCTCGCGGCCGCCACGACCGCAGCCCTGCTGCTCGCTGCGCCGTCCGCTGCGCTCGCGCTCACGCCCGGCGCGAACGGACCGATCGTGATCAACACCACCACCTTCCCGCCGCCGCGCCACAACCGGGTCGAGTTCTACGACCCCGACACCGGCGCGCTCGCGCGCGAGACCTACGAGCTGCCCGGCGACGGTGCCACCGGCGTCAGCGACATGGTGTTCAACACCGACGGGCGCCACATCGCAACCGTCCAGACGAACACCCAGACGACCGGGAACGTCCACTGGTTCGGCAGCCAGCTGGGTTCGCTCGACGACCTCTTCCAGGCGTTCGGTGCCAGCGGCAGCGTGTGGTCGCCGGTGGTGCTCGACGACGCGCGCCTGTGCAACAGCTCCAACCGCGTCGTCGCCGCGCTCCCCAACGGCAACTACCTGTGGCTGCGAAGCGACTGGGCATATCACGACCCGTCACCGATCGACCCCGCGCACCCATGCAACACGCCGAGCTCGGACTCGATGATGGCGATGTACGAGAACACGCCGAGCAATGCACAGGTGCGGACGTTCCCACGAAAGCCGCTGAATGCCGTTTCGACGATCGAGTACACGGGTCGATACTTCAGCTCGACGAGCCCCGACCTCGTCTACCAGTACCAGACGAGCGACTCGGTCGCGGAGCCGAGCGGGCTCTACAGGTTCGACCTTGCCACGAACACGCGAACGCTGCTGAGCCACACGATCCATGAGGTATCGGACCTGACCGCCGACGGCGCGACCGGCGTGTACGCCGACGGCAACCTGTACCGGATCGATGTCGCGACCGAGACCCCGACCACCGTGCTGACGGCGGCGCAGATAGCGGCGCTCGAGCCGGCAGCACCCGGGGTCGGCGCGGCCGGCACCGGAGGGAATGCGCCGAAGCTCTCGCCCGACGGCACGAAGATCCTGTTCCAGCGCGGCTATGCCTTCGGCGTCGTGGGGATCGACGGCTCCAACCCGCACATCGTCCACATGTACACCGGCAACGACGTGCCAGTCTCGTGGGGCTGGATGCCGTCGCCCGGGCTCGATCTCGACGTCGAGGCATCGCCGCTCGACGGCGACGTGCTCGAGTTCGACCTGAAGCTGCACAACGGCATCTCGTCGCGGATCGACAACCTTGCGTACTCCTCGTTCGCCCCGTTCAGCGGCATCGAGTACTCGACCGGTGCCTACGCTGCGGCAGACAAGCTCGGCGTGACCGTGCTCGGCGGCCCGACGCCCGGACTCGGGTCGAGCATCGAGGCAGGCGGAACCCGCACGCACCAGTACCTGGTCGGCGTGGACAAGCCCGGGTTCGCGTACGTGCGCGCGAAGGTGACCGGCACGCCGGTCGGGCTCGCCCCGGTCACAGCGACGAGCGAGATCCTCGGCATCCAGGCATCGACGCGCGACCAGAGCAAGGG
Organism: Thermoleophilia bacterium; assembly: GCA_020438525.1. The sequence goes on from JAGQUL010000166.1 coordinate 7,970, forward strand.
CGAGAAGATGGCGACGATGACCGCGGGGTACGCGTACATGGCGTACTTCATGCAGCGGTATGCGGAGGCCAAGTACAACCAGACCTGGGCGCAGATCAACCGCACGCTCGTGCGCACGCTGCCGCGACCGATGCGCGTGCGCGCCACGAACATGACGCCCGCAGAACGCGCCACGGCGCGCGCGCTCGGGCTGCCGGACAAGGCACTGTCCTGGCTGCCCACGAACAAGCGACGCGCCGGCCTGGCGGTCGCAGCGTTTCTGCAGGCGGAGAAGGCAGCGCAGCAGCGCGTGCTCAAGCGGCACCTCGGGCGGTTCGCGAACAAGACGTTCGTCGTCCCCTACGAGTTCTGGAGCGAGCAGCTCACCGGTGATCCGACGACCACCATCCCCGTCGGCGAGGCGCTGTATCGAGAAGGTGCGTACTGGACCAATCGCGGCAAGACGGCGGCGAACGGCTACGCGACCGCGGCCTACCAGGCGGTGAGCGATCCCGACCTGGCATTCAAGCTGCTCGCTGCCCAGCAGCAGGCGGTCCAGACGGTCCGGAAGAAGGTCGCGAGGATCAAGGCCGCAGCACCGGGTCAGGCGGTTCGCTTCGCGCGCGCCGTGCAGGAAGACCCGGTGAAGGCCGCGAGGATCGCCGGGAACATGTACGGAACGGTGAAGACCGAGACGAACATCGCCGTTGCCACGACCGTGTTCTCACCCACGCCTGCGGGAGTCGCGCACGGGGTCCGCAACACCGGCAACTCGCTGCGGAAGTTCCTCAACATCGCCGGCACCACGATCGAGGACGAGCGCACCCTCGCCACGATGACCACCGCGACCCGCATGGCCGGCGTCGCTGCTGCCGACACGCTGCCGACCGCAGCCAAGCTCGGCATGCCGAAGGCCGACCAGACCGCGTGGCGGAACGTGATCGCCACGATCGAGGACTCCGTGCAGTCGAAGTTCGGCGTGAAGCTCAACATGCAGCTCTCGTTCCGTCCACGCAACGTCTACTCCGGAAGCGTCAAGGGCGGCGTGGGCAAGAACATGTTCATCAAGAAGGCCAAGGCCGGCACCGATCTGGACGTGACCCTGGGGATGGATCGGATCGGGCTCGGCAAGGCCGCGATCTACAACCCCCGCCGCCCGTTCTGGTACCGATTCGCGAGTGCCGAGAAGCGCATGAAGATGGACGACCGGATCAAGGAGATGCGCGCGGCGGTCGCCGAGTGGACCGATGCGTCGTCTGCAGTCGGCAAGGCCCGCCGCAGCAAGGGCTTCACGGGCGTGGCCACGGTCGGCGAGAACAACGCCGTGGTGAAGATCAAGATGCGCCTGTCGGGAAAGACGACGCGCGGCACCACGGTGATGCAGTACGACGAGCTGGTCGTGGATGGCCGCACGATCGTCAAGCGCGGCACGAAGCCCCACCCGGTCGTGAGCGACTACGACGGCAACGCGATCCTGCAGGCGAACGGCAAGGAGCTGCCGCCACAGGTGCGCGGCTTCGTCGAGCTCGAGACGATGCGCCTGCAGCGCGAGCTCGGCACCAAGGGCGTGGCGGTGAGCTTCCACGGGTTCACCAAGAACGGCTTCGACCTGCCGGCCAAGGCGTACCGTGGGCTGTTCAAGTTTCTGCTCGAGGGCCTGAGCCCGAAGCAGAAGAAGCAGGCGCTGAGCATCTACCTGGCCAAGTACCACCAGCCGGGCGACTCGTTCGACGAGCTGCTCAAGTCCTACGCCACGAACGACTTCGTGATCAAGGTGACGCGCACCGGCGCCACGGGCGGCCACGGCTACTGAGCGCGCGCGCTCGACGCTCACCGTCCGATTCGTGAAGCGCCTGAAACCCGACGGCGCCCCGCTCCCGATACCCCGATGAGGAAGTCGCACGCCGCCGGGGGGCCGCGTGCGTCCAGTCAGAGGGGGAAGTCACGGCATGGATCCTGTTGGACTCCGTGGAATCACGGCGCTGATCGGTGCGCACGCTGGGGAAGCGACGGCGGTCGCGGGGCTCGCCGACGACGCCGCGCGCACGCTCGGCACGGCCGCAGCGCGCTCGCTCGACGACCTGCCGCCGGGCATCACGCGCGATGCCGTGGGCCTGCTGCGCGACGACGCGGGCCGCATCTCCAACGGCATGCCGCGCGATCCGCTCTGGCACCAGAAGACCCCGATCTACCAGGTCTACACGCGCACGTTCGCGGACGGGACCGGCAGTGGCACCGGCAACTTCCAGGGCGTGATCGATCACCTCGACCACGTCGAGTACATGCGCCAGAAGGCGATCTGGATCAGCCCGCACCACCCGTCCGGCGGCAAGGACGGCGGCTACGACATCGTCAACTACTTCAAGGTCAACCCGCAGCTCGGCACGATGGACGACTTCGAGCGGCTCGTGCAGGAGGCGCATGGCCGCGACATCCGCGTGATCACGGAGATGGTCGCCAACCACACGTCGAACCAGCACGAGTGGTTCACGAGCGAGGCATCGAAGCTCGGCGACATCGTTCGCACCAAGGGCCGCAAGGCGGCGCAGGAGTACGCGGAGTCGACCGGCAAGGACGGCCCGATGTACGTGTGGGACTTCACCCGCACGAAGGAGCAGGGACCGCCCGACAAGTGGTCGGACGTGCGCGTGATCTTCGACGACATCGAGGTCGAGGGCAACTGGGCGTGGAGCGACGACGCCCAGGGCTACTACTGGCACCGGTTCTTCACCGAGCAGCCCGACCTCAACTGGGAGAACCCGCGCGTCGCCGACGAGATGGCGAACGTGCTGCGGTTCTGGCTCGACAAGGGCGTCGACGGGATCCGCCTGGATGCGGTGCCGTACCTGCACCAGGGCACGCGCGAGGCCCACGGCATGACGTACTACGGCGAGAACATGCGCGAGACGCACGAGCAGATCAAGCGCATCCGCGCGATCATGGACGCCGAGTACGCCGACCGGATCACCGTCGGCGAGGCGAACATGGATGCCGCGGCGACGCGCGAGTACTTCGGCAACGGCGACGAGTCGAACGCGCTGTTCGACTTCCCCACGATGCCGCAGATGTACATGGGCCTGATGCAGCGCGACAAGACGCGCATCCTCAAGGCGATGGAGACGGCGCAGGGCATTCCGGAGGGAACGTCGTGGATGCGCTTCCTGCGCAACCACGACGAGCTCACGCTCGAGAAGGTCACGCCGAGCGAGCGCGAGTGGATGTGGGGCCTGTTCCGCGACGGCGACGCCGCCCGCGGCATCACGCCCGATCCGGAAGCGAAGATCAACCTCGGCCTGCGCGTTCGGCTCGCCGACGCGGTCGGACACGACAACGATCCGGTGCTCAAGCAGAAGGCGATCGAGGCGCTCAACGCGGTGCACTACTCGATGAGCGGCACGCCGATCATGTACCAGGGCGACGAGATCGGCAGCGGTGCGATCCGCGGCCAGCAGCTGTTCGACCGCGAGCGCGTGCGCGGCACGATGATGTGGGATCGCACGAAGAACTTCGGCTTCTCGTCGTCGGACCGGGTGACCGAGCCGATGACCGACGCGATCGAGGGTGCGCGCATCGCGACGATCGCAGAGCAGAAGGCCGATCCGAACTCCCTGATGAACCGGCTGCGCGGCATGCTCATGGCGCGCGAGACGAGCTCGACGATGCAGAGCGGCACCCGCGAGGTCGAGGTTCCGACCAGTGCCAAGGAGCTGCTCGCGTTCGAGCGTTCCACGCCGGACGAGCGGATCATCTCGATGACCAACCTCTCACCCGACCGGATCTCGTCGAAGATCGATGTCGAGGTCCCCGAGGGCTGGCACGTCGAGCAGCTGCACGGCAGCCGCGAGTTCGACGTGTCCAAGGGGATTCCGTCGACCGTGGAGCTCGAGCCGTACGAGTACCAGTGGCTGCGCCTGGTGCCCGACGCGCCCGCGACCGCTGGACGCTGAGCGTTCGTCGACCCGATCCACTACGCATTCCGGACGATTCGGGCGTGAATCCCGTCGGGGACGGGTACCTCCAGTGCAATGGATCCGGTACCGCCCATCGCGGACGCGCCAACCGCGCCGCACGAGCTGTTCGAGCCCGTCGCAGGGCTGCAGCCGGGCGTGCTGCTGCACCGGAGCCGGCACGCAGACACGATCCTCGGGAAGTGGCACGGGCTGGACGTGGTCGCGAAGTGCGTGCGCACCGACCTCGACGACGATGCGCGCACGAGCGCTGCGAACGGCATCCTGCGCGAGGGGCTGCTGCTGCGCCGCTTCGAGCACCCGTCGATCGTGCGGGTCGTCGAGATCGTGCGTCGCCCGGCAACGCTCGTGCTCGAGCTCGTGCCCGGGCGCTCGATGCGCGAGGAGCTGCGGCTGCGCCGCCGGCTTCCCGCGACCGAGGCCGCAAAGGTCGGTGCCCAGCTCGCCGACGCGCTCGACCACCTCCACCAGCGCTGGCTCATGCATCGCGACCTGAAGCCCGCGAACGTGATCTACGACGGCCACCGCGCCGTGCTCATCGACTTCCACCTGGCCAAGGAGCCCGGTCCCATGCGTGGCGGCGCAGGCACCCGTCTGTTCACTGCTCCCGAGCAGGTGCGCGGCGGGCACGTCACGCCCGCGGCGGACATCTGGGGCCTCGGCACGGTGCTGTATCGCGCCACGACCGGTCGTCTGCCGTTCCACGCCGACTCCGGACACCCGCAGCTCACCACGCGCCCGGTGCCGGCGCTCGAGCGGCTCGCCACGTCGCGCTTCGGCGGCGACCTCGTCCGTGCCGAACAGGACCTGCCCCGCGAGCTCGCGCAGCTCGTCGATCGCATGCTCGCCGCCGAGCCCGACCGTCGCCCGAGCGCCGACGAGGTGTCGTTCCTGCTCGGCGGCATGGTCGACGACGACATCCTCGCCTGACACACGACATCGCGCGGCTGCGAAGCAGCGCGCCGCTTCGCAGCCGCCGCACCGAGGACAGAGCTGTCTACAAGCTCTAGGCCGCGCGCCCCGTGCCGCGCAGCGCAGACAACGCCTGCAACGCGACCCATGCCGCCACGGCAAGCCCGACGATCGCGTCGGTGCGTGCACTGAAGGTGTGGTACGCCATGTAGCCGCCGACCGCGCCTGCCACGAGCAGCAGCAGCGCTACCGTCGTGCCCGAGCGAAGCGCCGTGACGGCCGGCGACGCATCCTGCCTGCGCAGCACGAGCATCGTGATGCCGAGCACGACCAGCGCCGGCAGCACCACCAGCACGGCCATCAGGCCGGCAACGAACGCGAACTCGTCGGTGAGCTCGCGCACCGACAGGAAGCCTGCGGCGGCAGCGCCGGCCAGCCCGAGCACCCCGAGCGCAGTGGTCGCGCCGCTGCGCGGGCCGCTGCTCGCAGCCGCGTGCGCCACGGCGAGCTCGGCGACGAACATCGCGGCCAGGCCGAGCATCGCGCCCGAGAACGAGAGCTTCCACCCCACGACCATCAGCACGGCCAGCGCCGCGTATGCGAGCACCACGAAGCGGGGCGGCACGGCACTCGTCGCGGCGGCACCGGAGCCCGGTACGGGGTCGAGCGTGGGCATCACCGGCATCGTGGTCGCCGCAGCAGGGGCTGCCTGGACCGGGACCGGCGATGCGGCGGGCACGGTCGGGGCCGCAGCGGGCGTGGGCGTGGGCGCCGGTGGCGGCACGACCTGGTAGACGTAGCCGGTCGGCTGCACCGGCGCCGCTGCGGCGGCCTGCTGGTACGGGTACTGCCAGGTGCCCTGCGGCTGGTCGGCACCACCAACGGGGCGCCCGTCGATCGATGTGGCGGGCGCGGTCGTCGTCGCCTCGACTGGCTCCTCGACAGGGGTGGACGACGCACCGGCAACGGCACCCGAGAACGGGTTCTGGGGCAGCTCGATCGCAGGGAACGCTGCGCGATGTCGCGCCAGCGGGTCGTGATGCTCGTCGTGCTCGTGCGGAATCGTCATCCCCTCCGGATACCCGGTCCTCCGATGATCGATGCATCCTACCGGGGCCACGCCACCTCGTG
>JAGQUL010000167.1:0-6192 GCA_020438525.1 Thermoleophilia bacterium
GCAGGTCGTGGGCGTCGCCACGCAGCGGCGCGGGCAGGATGGCCGGCGAGGAGGTCCACAGGGTCCGGGAGCGGTTGGACGGGAACCGGGTCTCGCAGACGCCGACGAGGAAGACCGCGTCCCACTCCAGGCCCTTGGAACGGTGGACGGTCAGCAGCTTCACGGAGTCGGCCTCGGTCGGGGTCGCGACGTCGAGGCCGTTGCCCTGGTCGTCCTCGGCGGTGAGGTAGGCGAGCAGCGCCGGCAGCGTGACGTCGCCGTCGACGGCTTGGAACTCCGCGACGGCCTTGACGAACAGGTCGAGGTTGTCGCGGCGGGCGGACGCCGCCGGGCTGACCGCGGAGGCGAGCTCGACGTCGGTGCCGCTGGTGTCGATGATCCGGCGGACGATGTCGAGGAGCGGCTCGCCCACGGCGGTGCGCAGCATCCGCAGCTCGGCGGACAGCAGGGCGAACCGTTCCACCGCCTCCGGCGCGTAGGGCAGGTCGCCCGGGTCGGCCAGCGCGTCGTCGAGCGACGGGATCTCGGCCGGGTCGATCCCGTCGGCGATCTCGAGGAGGCTCTCGGTGACCGAGCCCGCGGTCGCGCTGCGGCCGCGGCGACCCGCGATCTCGTGTGCCCGCTGGCTGAGCAGGCGCAGGTCGCGCGGGCCGATGGCCCAGCGCGGACCCGTGAGCAGCGTCAGCAGGGAGGCGTTCGCGGTCACGTCGTGCAGGAGGTGGAGCGTCGCGACGATCTCGGCGACCTCGGGGAGCCGCAGCAGGCCGGAGAGGCCGACGATCTCGACCGGGATGCCGGCGCCGGTCAGCGCGTCGAAGACGTCCTCGGCGTGGGCGTTGTCGCGGGTGAGGACGCCGATCCTCGCCCAGCCCCCGGGGTCGGGTCGGGCGTCGTGTGCCTCCTGGACCGCCGCCACCAGCCACGCGAGCTCGTCGGCGTGGGTCGGGAAGACCTGCGTGGTCACCGTGCCGGCCGCAGCCTCGGGCTTGGCGACGAGCGGCTCGACCTGGGGGTACTTCTCGTACAGCGGCGCCGCGAGGCGGTTGGCCACCTCGAGGATGCGGGCGTCGGAGCGCCGGTTGACCGTCAGGGGGTAGGTCGGCACCGGACCGCCCTCCGCGGCCGGGAAGGATCCCGCGAAGTCGAGGATGTTGGACACCGAGGCACCACGCCAGCCGTAGATCGCCTGGTTGGGGTCGCCGACCGCGGTGACCGGGTGTCCGCCGCCGAAGAGCCGGGACAGCATCACGGCCTGGGCGACCGAGGTGTCCTGGTACTCGTCGAGCAGCACCACCTTGAACCGGGCGCGCTCGAGCTCGCCGACCCCGGGCTGCTCGCTGGCCAGCCGCGCACCGAGCTCGATCTGGTCGGAGAAGTCCATCAGCCCCAGGTCGGCCTTGAGCCGTCGGTACGCCGCGACCAGCCCGAGCAGCTCCGAGCGGCGGTCGATCGCGGAGATCGCCTTCTCGATCGCCTCGCGGTAGGTGACGCGCGACTTCCCTGCCACCTCGTCGGCCAGCGCACGCTCGAAGCCCGCCCGGGCCTCGGCGTCGAGGGCGCGCACGGCGTCGGGGGCGACGAGGTGCTCGCTCATCGCACTGTCGAGCGCGAGGAGGTTCTGGATCACCGTCGCCGGGTGGTCGGAGAGGTGCCGCACGTCGCCGGTGAACCGGTCGACCGCCCGGGCGCCGAGCTGGTAGCGCGCTGCGTCGGTGATCACCCGGGTGTCGGGCTCGTGGCCGATCCTCAGGCCGTGGTCGGTGAGCAGCCCGGCGGCGTACGCGTTGTACGTCGCGACGGTCGGCTCGAGCACGTCGCCGGATCCGTCGGGGTCCTCCTCCGCCTCCTCCAGCGCGCCGGCAGCGTCGAGCGCCTGCCGGATCCGCTGCCGCAGCTCGCTCGCGGCCTTGGTGGTGAACGTCAGGCCGAGCACCTCGTGGGGCCGGACCTGTCCGGTCACGACGAGGAAGACGACGCGGGCGGCCATCAGCGTGGTCTTGCCGGACCCGGCGCCGGCGATGACGACGGCCGGCGCCAGCGGCGCGGAGATGGCCGCCCACTGCTGCGCGCTCGGGGCGTACGGCGTGCGCATCACCTCGGCGAGCGCCTCGGGGGTGTCGATGCTCCTGGGCGTCACTGGCTGGTCACCGGGCCCGCGCTCTTGATCGGGCAGATCGGGACGAACCCGCAGTCGCGGCAGTGCTGGCCCGCCACCGCCGGGAACGACTCCCCGCGCAGCAGCGACGACGCGTGCTCCAGCCGGAGCCGGAGGGCGTCGCGCTCGGCGCCGTCCTCGGGCTGGGGATCCTGGGCCTGCACGACCGCGGTCTCCCCGCCGTCGGTGAGGCCGAGCTGCACGAGCTCCGCGCCGCCCGCACGGGCGCCGGGTGCGAGCTCGTCGACGGCGCCGTGGTCGACGGCGAACTGGTAGAGCCCGAGCTGGACGTGGCTCCCGACGGCCTTGGCGCTCGGCTTGCTGCGCCCCGACTTGAGGTCGACCACGACGACGTCGCCGTCGGCGTCGAGCTCGAGCCGGTCGGCGTACCCGGAGAGCTGCACCTGCTCGCCGCTCTCGAGCTCGACCACGGTCGAGAACCTGGCCTCGGTCTCGACGAGCCGGCGCGGGTTGGCGGCGTGCCACTGGAGGAACCGGCCGATCGCGGCACGGACCCGCTCGTGCTCGCGCTGCCGGGACCAGGGGGTGCGGAAGTCGAGCCGGTCCCAGACCGCGTCGACGTGCTCCATGAGGACGTCGACCGTCGGCTCCAGCTCACCGGTCGCGACCCGCTGGGCGAGTTCGTGGAGGATCTCGCCGAGGTTGGCGGACTGGTGGGCACGGGCGATCCCGCCCGCCTCGCGCTCGAGGAACCACTGGGTCGGGCAGACCGCGATCGACTCCAGCAGGGTCGCCGAGACCGGCACCGGCCGGTCGGGGTCGCGCACCGGCTGCACCGACCGGGTCGCCGCACGCGTCCCCCACCAGGTCGACGGGTCGGCCATGCGGACCTCGGGCGCCAGGCGCGCCAGCCGCCGGGCGGCGGCCTCGCGGAGCGGCTCGGAGGTGTCGGGGTCGGCCAGGGTGCGGCGCAGCTCGGCGACCAGCCCCGCCAGCGACAGCGGCCGTGGCGGGCGGCCCACGACGCGCTCGACGGTGACCCCGAGCTCCTCGAGGAAGCGCGACGGCTGCTCGCCGTCGTCGTCGGCGGACGCGACCGCGGTGACGACCAGCCGCTGCCGGGCGCGAGTGCACGCGACGTAGAAGAGCCGTCGCTCCTCCAGCAGCAGCTCGCGCGCCGAGACGGGTGGCACGACGCCGTGCTCGCCGATCCGGTCGGCCCCGAGCAGCGTCGAGCGACGCCGCAGGTCGGGCCAGCCGTCCTGCTGGACGTGGGCGACCACCACCACCCGCCACTCCAGCCCCTTGGACCGGTGGGCGGTCAGGAGGCGGACCGCGGCGCCGCGCGCCCCGCGGTCGGCGAGGGTGTCGGCGGGGATCTGCTGCTGCACCAGGGTCGCCAGGAAGGCCCGGACGCCGACGTGGTCGCGCTGCTCCTCCGAGCGCGCCGCGACGTCGAAGAGCGCGCACACGGAGTCGAGGTCGCGATGCGCCCGGCGCGCCGCTCCACCGCCCAGGTCGACCGCCCGGCGCAGCCGGGCCGGCCAGCCGGTGCGCGACCACAGGGTCCAGAGCAGCTCCTCCGCCGAGCCGCCCGCCCGCATCTCCTCGCGGGCGTCGAGCAGCAGCTGGGTCAACGCCCGTGCGCGCACGACCTCGGGGCCCTCGAGCCCGTCGAGGAACCCGGGCTCCACGACGACGCACCGGACCAGCTCGCGCGACGTGCGCGGCGTACGTCCCTCGGCCCTGCTGTGCTCCTTCTCGCGGGTGCGGAGCCGCCGCGCGAGCCGGCGCAGGTCTCCGGCGTCGAGGCCGCCCAGGGGCCCCAGCAGCAGGCCCTCGACCCGGGCCGGGTCGAGGTGGTCGACGTGGTCGACGTCGCCCCCGGGGGGCTGGGCGTCCAGGCTGACCACGGCGCGCAGCGCGTCGAGCAGCGGCAGGACGGCCGGGTCCCGCACCAGCGGGACCTCGTCGCTGGCCACCTCGACCGGGACCCCGGCCGCACCGAGCGCGCGTCGCAGCGGCGGGATCGAGGTCCGGCCGGAACGGACCAGGACCGCCATCTCGTCCCAGGGGACGCCGTCCTCGAGGTGGGCGCGGCGGAGCAGGTCCGCGAGGTGCTCGGCCTCGGCGCGGTCGGTGTCGAAGGTGCGGACCAGCACCCGGCCGTCACCCCGGGGATCGGCAGGGTCGCGCGGCGCCGCCTCCGGGGCGAGGAACGCGGCGCGCGCCTCCTCGGGGATGCTGCCCGGCAGCGCGAGCCGGCCGGCGACGCGCTGCGACGCCACGAGCAGGCGCGGCCCGAACCGCCGGGTGGTGCGCAGCGCCACGACGTCGGCCGGCGCCCCGTCGGCGCGGGGGAAGGCGGCCGGGAAGTCGAGGATCCCGCGCACCTCGGCGCCCCGGAACCCGTAGATCGACTGGTGCGGGTCGCCCACGACCACCAGGTCACGACCGTCGCCGGCCAGCGCCCGGAGCAGGGCGACCTGACCGGGGTCGGTGTCCTGGTACTCGTCGACGAAGACCGCCGAGATGCGGCCCCGGAGCTCGTCGCGGTGCGCCTCGGCCTCGATCGTGGCGCGGCGGATCAGGTCGGCGTAGTCGGTCGCGCCCTGGGAGTCGAGGTTGGTGAGGTACTGGTCGAGGAACAGCCCGGCGGCGACCAGCTCCGGCAGCCCCTCGGCCTCCCCCAGCGCCCGCAGGCCGTGGCCGTCGAGGCCCTTCTCGCGGGCGCGGGACAAGACGGCGTGGACCTCGCGGGCGAAGCCCCGGGTGTCGACCGCACGGGCCAGGGCCGGCGGCCAGACGACCGACTCGGGGTGGTCGGTGAGCAGCTCGCGCAGCACGACGTCCTGCTCCGGCGCGGAGAGCAGGCGCAGCGGCGCCTCGTAGAGCTCGGCCGGCGCGTAGCGGCGGATCAGGGCGTAGGCGAAGGAGTGGAAGGTCGAGCTCAGCGCGGTCGCGGTCGTGCGGCCGAGCCGGGCGGTGACGCGGTCGCGCAGCTGCTCCGCGGCCTTGCGGGAGAAGGTCAGGGCGAGCACCTCGTCGGGCCGCACGCCCCGGCGCTCGATGCGCTCCACGATCGCCTCGACCAGCGTGGTGGTCTTGCCGGTGCCGGGGCCGGCGAGGACGAGGAGCGGCCCGCCGGGGTGGTCGACGACCCGCTGCTGGTGCTCGTCGAGCGTCGGGACCGTGACGGCGGCGTCGGGACGCACCAGGTGGTAGCCGGTGTCCGTGGTCGCCATGCGGCCATTCGACCATCCGGCACCGACAGCGGCCGGCCACCCCCCACAATGGGCGGCGTGAGCCATCGCACCGTCGCCATCCTCGCCTTCGACGACATGGAGGTGCTCGACTTCGCCGGGCCCTACGAGGTGTTCAACGTCGCCGGCGAGCTGGGCGAGGGCAACCCGTTCCAGGTGTTCTCCGTGGGGCTCACCGGCGCCCCGGCCGTCGGCCGCGGCGGCTTCACCGTGCTGCCGACGTACTCCCTCGACGACGCTCCGCCGCCGGACCTGCTGGTCCTGCCCGGCGGGGCCGGCACCCGGCCGCTGGTGCACGACGAGCGGCTGGTCGACTGGATCCGGGACCGGGCCGCCGAGGTCGAGCTCCTGCTCTCGGTCTGCACCGGCGCCCTCCTGCTCGGCGCGGCCGGGCTGCTCGAGCGACGGACGGCGACCACGCACCACGACGCGTACGACGAGCTGGCCGCCGTCTCGCCGACGACGAAGGTGGTCCGGGGCCAGCGCTTCGTCCGCAGCAGCGACACGGTCCTGACCTCGGCCGGGGTGTCGGCGGGCGTGGACCTCGCGCTGCACGTCGTGCAGCTGCTCGCGGGGCAGGAGACGCGGGACCGCACCGCCGCCGAGATGGAGTGGATGTGGCAGTCCTGATCGACCCGCGTTGGCACCTCTCGCCGTAGGCGGCGCTCGCGCAGGTCAGTAGCGTGCACGCCCATGGGTGAAGGACCGCTCTCCGACCTGCTGGTGCTCGACCTGACCCGCGCACTGGCCGGGCCGCACGCCGGGATGATGCTCGGCGACCTCGGCGCACGCGTGATCAAGGTGGAGTCGCCG